>NZ_JBHYGX010000003.1:89987-94205 GCF_042739975.1 Streptomyces sp. NPDC059080 | reverse complement strand
GTCCAGGGACTTGGCGAAGACCACGCCGTACACCTGGCCGTCCGGCGTCCCGGCCCGGCGGTCACCCGTCCCGCGTCAACTCCGGGAGCTTGCCGGCGGTTTCCTCGTCGGAGGGCAGGCACGAGACCACCGTGACGCCCGGCGCGGCGCACGCCTGAGCAGCATGAAGCCCCGGCCAACACGCGCGAAGCATGCCGACCGGGGCCGCGTTGTACAGGCTCAGCGGTTCAGATCCCGATGCTCCTCCAGTACCCGCAACGCAGGCATGAGGCGAGGCAGGAAACCCGGACAACTGGTGACCTTCGGGAGCGCCCATGTGTGCCAGCACGACAGGCAGCACATGACCCGCTCATGTTCCGAGTCTGGTACAGCCTCGCTGCCGCAACGCGGACACTCCATCATGGGTCAACTCCTACGCCGACAAGTCGAACTCTCCCAGCTTGGCACCGCTCAGGAAGTCGGTCCACTCCACGGCCGTGAACTCGACCGTCTGACCGGTCACAGAGTTGCGGACCACCAGCCTCGCCCTGGCCCTGGCGGTGTGGGTACTGCTGCGGCTGCTGCCCGGCGAGGAGGCACCGGGGGCACCCACTGACCGGCTGGTGCCGCCCCCCGTCGCGGCACCAGCCCGGCGTGGGGCGCTACCCCACCAACGCCGCCAGCTCCGTCCCCGCCAGCAGAAAGCCGCCGACCCCGAAGTCGGCGGTGCTGTCGGGGCCGACCGGCTGGCCCGACTCCGGCCGGTCGCCCTCGGGCTGGACGTAGCCGAGGAAGCCGTCCGGGTGCACGGCGTGGGTGACGAGGGCGTGCCAGGCGCGGGCGGCGACCGGGCGGAAGAGGCGGGCCGGGACGAGTCCGGTGCGCAGTGCGTACGCCGTCGCGTAGAGGAAGAAGACGGTGCCGCTCGTCTCGGGTCCCGGCAGGTGGGCGGGGTCGGCGAGGTTGACGTTCCAGAAGCCGTCGGGGCGCTGGATGCGGCGGAGCGCGCGCAGCTCGGTGGTGAGCGCGGTGCGGTAGGCGGGCACGTGCCGGTGGTCGGCGGGGAGCACGGCGAGCACCTTGGTGTGGGCCCCGGCCACCCAGCCGTTGCCGCGCGACCACAGCACCGGCTTGCCGTCAGGCGAAACGATCCCTCCTGGCAGGAAGCGCTTGTCGCGGTACCAGAGCCCGCTGGCTCCGTCGAACAGTCCCGGGCCGCCCTCGGCGTTGCGGGTGTGGAGGTAGAAGGTGTGCATCGCCTCCGCGTAGGCGGCGTCGCCGCGCACCGCGCCGAGACGGGCGAACGGCGGCATCGCCATGTGCAGCGCGTCGTTCCACCACCAGTCGTCGTGCGTGACCGCCACGGAGTCGACCATCGCCCGCACCGACGCGTCCAGCGCCGCGATCTTCGCCTCGTCCGGCGCTCGGTCCAGCCCGTACAGGTCCAGATACGCTTGCCCCGCGCACTGGTTGTCGGCGTGACGGGTGGTGACGCCGTCGTTCAGCCCGTAGCTGTGCTTCTCGGCCCAGCCGCGGGCGTACGCGGCGTAGCGGGGCTCGGCGGTCAGCCGGTGCAGGGCGAGCAGTCCGCCGAAGAACGTGGCGCGGGCCCATTTGTTGTCGCCCGGGTCGCTGTGCGCCCCGATCCAGTGGTCGGCGACGCGCCGCAGCACCGTGATGATCTCGGCCCGCGCGGGCAGTCCGCCCCCCGCGTCCGCCGCCGCGGCGCGGCCACCGCCGGCCGCGAACGGGGGCAGGCCACTCCCGACGGCCTGCACGGCGCCGGTGGCGAGAAAGTGCCGACGTTCCATGACACACCCCTTCCGGGTACGACGGTCGAGCACGGGCACCACGGGACGGGCCGGGGCCGGGAGCTGCCCGGACGGGGCGACGCGGGGCCGCGGACGAGGCCGGGCGGAGCGTAGGGGGCGGCCCGGCGCGACCATCCCGTTCACGTACAGGAACGCTGTTCGTTCATGGGAAGCGCTGCCATGGTGACAGCGAAGCCCACGCCGGGGAAGGGGGCCGGACGGGAGCGGCCGGACGGCGCCCTCCCCGCCCCCGAAGGTCCGAGGTCTCTTCGCCCTCCTTTCCCGACACCCCGTAACTCCCCTCCCCCACCCCCGATTTGCTCCGACCTTTGTCCGGTCCCAGGGCTTCCCGTGGCGCGGGCTCCGCTGCACCATGCGGGTGGCACGGCGGGTGGTGCGCCCTCGGGGCGGCGGCCGTCGGAGGTCATCCACCGAGTGAAGGAGCCCGCGATGGGACGCCGCATCGGACCGGTCCGGCTGTGGGGAGTGCTGGGGCTGTTGGGGGCGCTGCTGCTGGCCGCGGGGGTGCCTGCCGGGGCGGCGGCGCGGCGCGGGCCCGGGGGCGGCGGCTCGGGGCCCGGGGTGAATCACGCGGCCGACGATCCGTTCACCGCCGACCGCACCTCCTGGTGGCGGCAGGACCGGTTCGGCATGTTCGTCCACTTCGGCGCGTACTCGAATCTGGAGGGCGAGTACACCCGGCCCGACGGCACCGTCTGCCGCGACGCGGAGTGGATCAAGCGGCAGTGCCAGATCCCGACCGACGCGTACGAACGGCAGGCCGCCACCTTCGACCCGGCGGACTTCGACGCGCGGGCGCTCGTGCGGGCGGCCAAGGACGCCGGTCAGCGGTACCTCGTCATCACGGCCAAGCACCACGACGGCTATGCGATGTGGCCGACGCGGCAGAACACCTGGAACCTGCGCGACCACTCCGCGTTCGACGCGCACCGCGACCTCCTCGCCGAGCTGAAGCACGCCGCCGACGCCGCCGGGATCAAGCTCGGCTTCTACTACTCGATCTGGGACTGGCACGACCCCGACTTCGCTGACCCGGCGACCTTCCCGCGCTACAAGAAGCGGATGTACGCGCAGCTCAAGGAGTTGGTCGACGGCTACGATCCGGCGCTGTTGTGGTTCGACGGCGACTGGGACGCCGACGATCCCGTCAACCGCTGGTCCCGCCGTGACGGCGCCGACCTCCAGGCGTATCTGCACCGGCTGAATCCGGACCTGATCGTCAACAACCGCGTCGGCAAACGCGGGGTGACCGACGGCGACTTCGGCACTCCGGAGCAGAAGATCCCCGACGAGCCGGTGGCCGGGCAGCTGTGGGAGAGCTGTATGACGCTCAACGACCACTGGGGCTTCGCCCGCTACGACACCCACTGGAAGTCACCGGCCACGCTCGTCACCAACCTCCTGACCGTGGCGAGCCGCGGCGGCAACTATCTCCTCAACGTCGGCCCGGACCGCCGCGGACGTGTTCCGCAGGCATCCCTGGACCGGCTGCGGGAGACCGGCCGCTGGCTCGCCGCGTACGGGCAGGGCGCCGCGGTGTACGGCGCCGGGTACACCGGGCTCGTCGCGGAACCGTCATGGGGCACGGTCTCCCGGCGCGGCGACGCCCTCCACGCCTCGGTCACCTCCTGGCCGGAGCCGGGCGGTGCGCTGCATCTGACGGCACGGGCGCCGTTCACCGTCACCGGTGCGCGGGTGCTGGGCAGCGACCGGCCGGTCACCGTCTCGCCCAAGGGCGACGGCTACGACCTGACGCCGACGGGTCCCGCGCCCGGTCCGCTCCCGGCCGTGATCCGGCTGGCGATCACGCCCCCGAAGGCGGCGCCCGCCGGGCACGGCACCGGGTTGTGGGCACAGAGCTGGGACAACGACGCCTTCGCGGGCGCGCCGGTGGTGTCCGGCGTCGACCCGACGGTCAACAAGTCGTACCGCTTCGACGGCTCCCCGGACCCGCGGATCCCGGCGGACCGGTTCAGCACCCGCTGGAGCGGCCTGATCGAGCCGCGCTTTGACGAGACGTACACGCTGACCACCGTCTCCGACGACACCGTACGGCTGTGGATCGATGACCGGCTGGTGATCGATCACGCCACCCCGCACGGTGTGGCCGTCGACCGGGCGGCGGTGCCGTTGACGGCCGGGCACCGGCACCGCATCCGGATCGAGCACACCCAGCGCTCCGGCGAGGCGCATATGAAGCTGCTGTGGTCGAGCCCCAGCCAGTCCCAGCAGATCGTGCCGAGCCGCCAGCTGTACGCGGAGGGGCACTGAAGGCCCGGGCCCCGCACGGCGACGGGGGGGCGGGCCCCCCGACACGCCGGGCACCCCCCCGCGGCCCCCGCCGCCCGCGCGCGCCGCGGGCGGCGGGTGCTCGGGGGGGCGGCCCCTCGCACGCACCACCCCGCGG
>NZ_JBHYGX010000003.1:49488-89977 GCF_042739975.1 Streptomyces sp. NPDC059080 | reverse complement strand
TGGGGCGCCCCGCGCCTGGCGTGAGGGGGGGCGTCACCCCCGGGCGCCCCCCGCCCGCGGGGGGGGGGGGGCCCCCCGCCCGGGGCCCCCCCCCGGGCGGGCGCCGCTCCCGGCCGGGAGCGGGCGGTGCTGCGGTGCTGCGGTGCCAGGAATCCCTCCGCGCCCCGGGGTCCGGGGGCGGACGGGGGGCTCCGGGTCAGTCGATGCCGCGGAAGATGTGCGGCTCGACGGGCTCCTCGTCACAGCCGGCGAGCCGGACCGGGGCGCAGCGGCCCCACACCTCAAGGTTGCGGACTTCCTTGATACGGCCGGGTCGTTCACGCTGCTTGGAGCGGGGCTCCCTGTACTGCGTCTTGTCGAATGCCACCACGCACTCCTTCATCAGAGATATGGATTCCGACGCGGTGGCGCCTGGTTCACAAACCGGGAGGTCGGCCAGGGTTTGTGGCGTTCCCGCGACGGGCCAAATGGTGTTGGCGTCTCCCAGGAGGGTCGTCCGTCGTCCCCCACCCTAACGACACCTCACCCCTCACGCGCGACTTTTCCCGGCGGCTTCGTCCCCCGCTGTCCCCGGCTCGGGTTCCGTCCGCGGCGCGTCGGCCCCGGTCATCGGCCCGGACGGGGTGGCCGACGGGGGCCGCGGCCGCCCGGCGGGGCCCGCCATTCGGATGACCGCCGCCGGTCCGCCCGGGGGCCGCCGCCCGGCCGGACCGGCGCGTCGGGTGGCGGCCGGAGCGTCTGCCCACGGGACGGCGCCGGGTGGTGCTACCCCTGGGCGGGTGGATTGGTTCACCGACTCCGGTTACTGGCTCGGCCGCCTGGTCTTCCAGCGGCTGCTGGCCCTCGTCTATCTGACCGCGTTCGTGGCCGCGGCGCGGCAGTTCCGGGCGCTGATCGGCGCGCAGGGGATGCTGCCCGTGCCGCGCTTCGTGGCACTGGTACCGTTCCGCGCCGCGCCGTCCGTCTTCCATTGGCGCTACTCGGACCGGTTCTTCGCCGCGTGGGCGTGGTGCGGGGCGCTGCTGGCCGCCGCGGTGGCCGCGGGCGCCGCCGACGCGGTGCCGCTGGGCGTGGCCATGGCCCTGTGGGCGGTGCTGTGGGTGATGTATCTGTCGATCGTGAACGTCGGTCAGACCTGGTACGGCTTCGGCTGGGAGTCGCTGCTGCTGGAGACCGGGGTGCTGGCGGTCTTCCTCGGCAACGACGACATCGCGCCGCCGGTCCTCGTGATGTGGCTGCTGCGCTGGCTGCTGTTCCGGGTGGAGTTCGGCGCCGGGCTGATCAAGATGCGTGGGGACCGCTGCTGGCGCGATCTGACGTGTCTCTACTACCACCACGAGACGCAGCCGATGCCGGGGCCGCTGAGCTGGTTCTTCCACCGTCTGCCGCGCCCGCTGCACAAGGCCGAGACGGCCGCCAACCATGTGGCGCAGCTGGCGCTGCCCGTGCTGCTGTTCACCCCGCAGCCGGTGGCGGGGTGGGCGGCGGTGGCGATGGCCGTCACGCAGCTGTGGCTGGTGTTCTCCGGCAACTTCGCGTGGCTGAACTGGCTGACCCTCGCGCTCGCCCTCTCCGTCGCCGCCGGGGCCCGCCCCTGGGTCGCCCCGCCGCCGCTCCCGGCGGGCGCCCCGGTGTGGTTCACCGTCCTGGTCTGCGCGCTGACCGCCGGGGTCCTGGTCCTCAGCTACCGCCCGGCCCGCAACCTCCTCGCCCGCCGCCAGCGGATGAACACCTCGTACGAACCGCTGCACCTGGTCAACTCGTACGGCGCCTTCGGCAGTGTCACGCGGGTGCGGCGGGAGGTGGTGGTGGAGGGGACGGCGTCGGCGGTGGACGGGCCGGACACGGTGTGGAAGGAGTACGCCTTCCACGGGAAGCCGGGCGAGGTGGGGCGGCTGCCGCGCCAGTTCGCCCCCTACCATCTGCGGCTCGACTGGCTGATGTGGTTCGCCGCGCTGTCGCCGGGCTACGCCGCCGGCTGGTTCGGCGGCTTCGTGGAGCGGCTGCTCGCCGGTGACCGGGACACGCTGCGGCTGCTGCGCGGCAATCCGTTCCCGGACGCCCCGCCGCTGCGGGTGCGGGCCCGGCTCTTCGAGTACCGCTTCACGACGTGGCGCGAGCTACGGGAGTCAGGCGCATGGTGGCACCGTCGAGAAGTCCGTCTGTTTCTGCCGCCCACCGCGCGGTCACCTCGTCCCGGAAGGCGGTGAGCGTCCGCAGCGCCTCCCGCAGTCCGATGCGGCGGAACACCTGCTCCAGCACGTCGAGTTCGGCGAGCGTCTCGCCGTGGTCGCGGCCGAGCCGGGAGCGGGATTTGGCCAGGCCCAGCGCGGCCAGGGCGTGGCCGCGGGGCTCCTCCATCTCCGTGAACTCCCGCAGCGCGAGGGCGTACATCTCGCGTGCCTGACCGTAACGCCCGGCACGGAAGAGGACGTTGCCGCGCATCTTGTGGTTGTAGGCGAGGGCGGCGGCGAGGTCCATGGTGCGGCATATCGCCTCCGCCTCGGACAGCAGCTCCAACGCGGGGCCGGTCTCGCCCTGCGCCGAGCGGACGTCCGCCACGCCGCGCAGCGACCAGGCGTGGCCGCGGCTGTCGTCCGCGGCGGCGGCGATGGCGACGCACTCCTCGAAGAGGGCCAGCGCCTTGGGGAGGTCACCGGTGTTGCGGTGCATCTGCGCGATGCCGGACAGCGCCCAGACCGCGTGGCGGGGCTCGCCGTGGGCCCGCGCCTGCGCCAGGAGCTGTTCGTGGAGGTCGGTGACGGCGGCGTAGTCGCCCTGGATACGGCCGGTCTCGGCGAGCCCGGCGAGGGCGTAACCGTGGGCCAGCCGGTCGGCGCCGTCGGCGAGGGCGACGGCGTGGGTGAGCAGACGGCGGGCGAGCGGCAGCGCACCGCACTGCCGGGCGAGGGTGCCGCCGCTCCACAGCGCCCAGCCCATGGCGCCGCGGTCGCCCGCCTCCCGGGCGTTGCGGTAGCTGTCGCGCCAGGCGGCACCGGCGGCCTCGACCCGGCCCAGGCGGCGGTTGGCCTCGCCCGCCGCGAGGGCGGCGCGGGCCCGCTCCAGCGGGCTTTCGGCCTCCGCGCGGGCGCGCGTGGCGGCGGCCAGCACCTCCTCGTAGGAGGAGTTGACGCCGAGCTTCGCGCCCAGCGCGCCCTGGTACTCGGGGGCGAATGCCTTGCCGTACATGTCGCGGGCCCTCTCGTTCATGATCAGTCTTGATCATGACACTATGAAATCGGGCCTGTAGCCCGAATCCCCCTCGGTGCCCGTCCCCATGTACCTCTGAAGTGCTACGCATCGCCCTTCCTGTCATCACCGCGATGTACGGGTGGACCTCACGCCCAACAGGGGGAAGGCCGACGCCGTATGACGGTGCGTCGGTTCTGCCGGCCCCGGTCCGCGCTCCCCCGTGGCCCGCCGTCCCCTTGCCGAGCCGTGCCGTCCGGGTCAGGCTGGCTCCCGTCCCTCCGCGGGCGGCCGATCTACGGCGGGATCGCGGGCCGCGGGCGCCGGATACCGAGGTGGAGCATGAGCGCAGCAGGGACGGGGCCGGGCGTCGGCCGTCGGCGTTTTCTCGGGGGCGTCGCCGCCGGGCTGGCCGTCACGGCCGGGGGCGCGGCGCTGACCGGCCGCGACGCCGCTCCGGCGCAGGCCCGGGACCGGAATCGGGAGGACGCCCGGCGGCCGCGGGCGGCGCGGGCCGTGTTCCTGGGGACGTACACCTCGTCGGGCGGCGCCGGCGTCGTCCTCGCGGAGTACACCGCGGACGGCACGCTGACCTCCACCAGCGCGGTCGGCGGCGTTCCCGACCCGTCGTATCTGGCGCTCTCCCCCGACGGCAGGGCTCTCTACGCGGTCGACGAGCAGCAGGAGGGCGCGGTGACCGCGCTGGCGCTGCCGGAGCAGGGGCCGCCGAAGGTGCTGGGCAGCCGTCGCACCGGCGGCGCCGGGCCCTGCCATCTGTCGGTCCACCCGGGCGGCCGCTGGCTGCTGAGCGCCAACTACACGTCGGGGAGCGTGGCGGTGCACCCGATCGACCCGGCGGACGGTTCGCTGGGCGAGCGGACGGATCTCGTCATCCACTCCGCGCCGCCGCCCGGCCCGGGCCAGGACGGGCCGCACGCGCACCAGATCGTCACCTCCCCGGACGGCGGCCATGTCCTCGCGGTGGACCTGGGGACCGACACGGTCTACACCTACCGGCTGGACACGTCCGCCGGGACGCTGGGCGAGGTGTCGCGGGCGGCGCTGCGGCCGGGGGCGGGGCCGCGGCATCTGACGTTCCATCCGTCGGGCCGGTTCGCGTATCTGGCGAACGAGGTCGACAACACGGTGGTGGTCTGCGGCTACGACCGGGGCAGCGGGCGGCTGACTCCGGGCGAGCCGCAGCCGACCGGGACCGGCGAGGGCACCAGCTGTCCGGCGCAGCTGCTGGTCACCGCGGACGGCACGTTCGCGTTCCTGGCCAACCGGGGGCACAACAGTCTGACGCGGTACGCGGTCGAGGACGGCGGGGCGCGGCTGCGGCTGCTGGACACGGTGCCGGTGGGCGGCGACTTCCCGCGGCAGATCGCCTTCTCGCCGGACGGGCGGCTGTTGTTCGCGGCGAACCAGAAGTCGGGGACGGTGACGGTGTTCGCGGTCGACGCGGACTCCGGTGCGCTGGTGCGGCGCGGGGAGCCGTTCGCGGCGGCGGCTGCGGTGTGCGTACTGCCGCGGTGAGCGGGCCCGCCGCGCCGCGGAATCGGGCACTCGGAGGGGAGGGAAACACTGCGGCAACAGTGCGGCAGTGAGAAACCCTTCCCTACCGGGCTGAAGCCCGGTACCCGCTGGCTGGATCCTGGTGGCGGTGGTGCTGGTGGGCTACGAGGTCCGGCGGCGGGCCCCGGCGGCTCCGGACCGTACAGCACCCGCGGGACCGGTTCCGGAGCCGGACGTCGTGGGGGCGGCGACCGGCGAGAGGTAGTGGTGGAGCAGATCGCGTAGGTGGTCGACGAAGGCGTCGTAGCTCTGCCGCAGGGCGCCGCCGGGCCAGTCGGCGGGCAGCAGGGCCGCGGGCAGCAGCGGGTCGGTCAGCAGATGGCGCTGGGCCGCGGCGGCGACGGTGAAGCGGTGCGCGGGGTCGTCGGCGGCGCCGAGCCGGGCGTCGAGGTCGCGGGCGCGGGCGGCCCAGCCGTCGAGGTCCCAGAGCTTTCCCGCGAGGGCGACCGGGTCACCGTCGGGGGTGCCGGTGAGCCAGGTGCACTGGTCGGCGGCGGCCGGGCGGGGCCGGTCGAGGTTGGCGGGGCGCAGCCAGCTGCCCTCGCGCAGCTCGGCCAGGCGCAGCCCGTCCATGGCGCGGCGCAGCGCGGTGCGTTCGGCGGCGGTCCGGCGCTCGCCGGTGACCAGGGCGATCTCCCAGACACCGGTCCACGGCAGGGTGTGCGGGGTGCGGCTGTCGTCCTGACGGCGCTGGCGGGCCAGCAGCCGGGAGGTGAGGGCGTAGTCCCCGTCGGCGTGGGTGAGGTCTCCGGCGGCCACCATGCGGGAGAGTGCGACACGGACCGTGCCCTCGGCGATGCCGAAGAGTTCCCCGATACGGACGAGGGCGCGGACCGGCAGTTGCGCCGGATGGTTTCCGAGGAGGGTGCTGAGGACGACGGAGCGCGCGGTGAGCGGCCGTACCCCCAGGTCCTCCGCATTGTCCGCCGCGCTCCGCAGGGTGCCCGTGGGGGGCGTCCCGCGGGTGCCGTCACAGCCGTCCGCGCCGTTCATTCATTACATCCTTTCCACGCTTGTCGTACAACTGTAACGTCGAGGTATGACCGTCACTCATGAAGTCGTGAATCAGCCGCCGCCGCTGACCGGTTTCACCGCCGCGGACGAGCCGGCCCTGCTGGAGACGCTGCGCCGGGAAGGCGCCGGATGGGGCGAGCGGGAGGTGACCGAACTGGGCGCGCTGGCGGGCACCGCGGCCGTCCAGGAGCAGTCCCGCTGGGCGGAGGAGGTGCCGCCCCGGCTGCACACCCACGACCGCTTCGGCCACCGCGTCGACGAGGTCGAGTTCCACCCCGCCTGGCATCAGCTGATGACCGTCGCCGTGGAGCAGGGGCTGCACGCCGCACCCTGGGCGGACGACCGGCCCGGCGCCCATCTGGTGCGCGCCGCGAAGTTCTACCTCTGGTCCCAGGCCGAGCCGGGCCACGGCTGTCCGGTGTCGATGACGTACGCCGCCGTCCCGGCACTGCGGGCCGCACCCGAGTTGGCGGCGGCGTACGAACCGCTGCTCACCGCCCGCCGCTACGACTACGGGCTGCGGCCGCCGCTGACCAAGTCGGGCCTGATCGCGGGCATGTCGATGACGGAGAAGCAGGGCGGCTCCGACGTCCGCGCCAACACCACGCGCGCGGTGGCCGCCGCCGACGGGAGCTACCGGATCACCGGCCACAAGTGGTTCACCTCCGCACCGATGAGCGATGTCTTCCTGACCTTGGCACAGACAGCGGAGGGTCTCAGCTGTTTTCTGCTACCGCGCGTCCTCCCGGACGGCAGCCGGAACGGGCTGCGGCTGATGCGCCTCAAGAACAAGCTCGGCAACCGCTCCAACGCGTCGGCGGAGATCGAGTACGAGGCGGCGGTGGCCTGGCCGGTGGGCGAGCCGGGGCGCGGGGTGCGGACCATCGTGGAGATGGTCAACATGACCCGCCTGGACTGCGTGCTGGGGTCGGCCGCCGCGATGCGGGCCGGGCTGCGGCAGGCGCTCCACCACACCGCGCACCGGCAGGCGTTCGGCCGGGCGCTGGACCACCAGCCGCTGATGCGGTCGGTCCTCGCGGATCTCGCCGTCGAGTCGGAGGCGGCGACGCTGCTGGGGATGCGGCTGGCGGCCGCCGTGGACCGCTCGCAGGCCGGGGACGCGCGGGAGGCGGCACTGCGGCGGCTGGCGCTGGCGGCCGCCAAGTACTGGGTGTGCAAGCGCGGCAGCACCCATGTCGGCGAGGCGCTGGAGTGCCTGGGCGGCAACGGCTACGTCGAGGAGTCCGGGATGCCGCGGCTCTACCGGGAGGCGCCGCTGCTGTCGATCTGGGAGGGCTCGGGCAATGTCGCGGCGCTCGACGTGCTGCGGGCACTGCAGCGCGAACCGGAAGCGCGGGACGCCTACTTCGCGGAGATCGACGCGGCCGCGGGCGCCGACCGGCGGCTGGACGCCGCCGCCGCCGGGCTGCGGAAGCTGCTGGGCGAGCTGGACGACCCGGAGCGGGCGCAGCTGCTGGCCCGCACCGTTGCCGAGCGGATGGCGCTGGTGCTCCAGGGGGCGCTGCTGGTGCGGTACAGCTCCCCGGCGGTCGCCGACGCGTTCTGCGCCTCCCGGCTGGACGGGGCGTGGGGCAACGCCTTCGGCACCCTGCCGCCCGGCACGGACCTCACCGCGATCCTGGAGCGCACCCGTACCGGTGACGCGCACTGAGGCCCGGGCGGCGTAGGAGGCCGACGGCGGCGGACGGGAGTGCGCCCGGCGGACACGGCACGGGGGGCGCACACGGGGGATCCGCGCGGCCACCGGGGCGGTAGCGTCCGCCCATGCCCTTCGACGACGAGATCACCCCGGTGGCCGTGGTCGCCTACCGGACGTGCTGGCCACGGGAGTTCACCGGGCACGCCGCCCGGCTGCGGACCGTTCTGGGGGACCTCGCGGTCGCGGTCGACCCTGTGGGCTCCACCTCCGTACCGGGTCTGGCGGCGAAGGACTGCGCCCCACGCCCGGTACGCGCTGCTCTTCCGCGACCACCTGCGCGCGGACGCCGCCGCCCGCCGGGCCTGGGGCACGTTCACACAGCGGCTCGCCGCGCAGGTGCCGGACCTCGCCGCCTACGGCCAGATCAAGGAACCGGCCACCGAGGCACTGATGCTCGGGGCCGAGCGGCGGGCGGCGACGACGGGGTGGGCGGCGGCGACGGGGTGGGCGCCGTCCTGAGACGGAACCCGGCACCGGCGGGCGGCCACCCGCCGGGCAGGGCCGCGGAGTTCAGGATCCGTCGCCGGCCGCATGGCCCTGCTTCCGCCGGACCCCGTCCCCCCACGCGGCGACGCCCGCGGCGAGCGTGCCGACGGCCGGGAGGACCACGAAGCCGACGTCCTGACCGGTGCCCGGGAGCGAACCCGGCGCCGGGCGGTGGCCCGCCGGTCTCCTCCCGTCAGCGCCTCCGTCGGCGGGGCGGGACGGCCGCGGGCCCGGGCCGGGGGTGGGGGACGGTCCCGGGTCCGCCGGGGCCCGCGTGATCGTGAACGAGGCGATGGCGACGGGCCGTCCGCCCGACGGCGTGCACCGCGCGTCGATCACGCCCCGCACGCTGCCGTCCGACGCCCGTCCGACGAGATGCAGCACGAGGTCACCGGCGGTGAGCCGGCCGGGGCCCGGGCGGCTGAAGATCATCGCGGGCGCGGTGCCGTGCGCCGCCACGACCAGGGTGCCGGATGCCGGGACGGCGGTCCGGGGGATGGTGAGGGCCACCGTGACCTGGCGGTCGCCCTGTGGTGCGGCCACGCCGATCCGCGCGGTCACCGTCCCCTCGGCGCTCACCACCCCGACCTGGCCGAGCAGCGAGGTGACGCCCGCGGCCACCGGTGTCGTGGCGCCGATCGGGAACGTCCGGCTGCGCGCGCCGACCGCGACCGAGCCCGGGATATCCGCATGGATCCGCGCCGTGGCCCGCTGTTCGCCGATCCAGGGCAGCTGGCAGGCGTACGCGAGCGCGGGCGGCGCGGGCCGCGCGGCCGCCGCCGGAGCGCCGCCCGCCCCCACGGCGGCGACGGTGGCCGCGACGGCCACCACCGGGCACAGGGCGCGCCGCACCGCGCCCGCCGGGCCGGGCCGCTTCCGCCGCGGCGCCGCCGTATCCCTCGGTGCCGGACCTGTCGTCGTCGGTGTCGGTGTGCTGTGCGCGGCGGCCATGTGCCACCCCCCGTGGGTCGGTGCGTCGGTGATCCGGTCGGTACGAGATGACCGGCAGTTCCCGCTATCAGGACGCTTGTCCGGTGGCGGGTGGTTCCGGGACCGGCGCCCGCGAGGGGTGCCGCTCCCGGAAGTCGTGAGCCAGGTGGTCCTGGAGGCTGGCGTGGCGGAACTGGTAGACCGCACCGGCCCGGCGCAGCACGCCGCGCCGCCGGGCGTCGTCCAGGAAGGCGATCAGGGCCCAGGGCGCCCGGCCGGTGAGCGGCAGCCAGATGCGGGCGAGGGCCACCCACTGGCCCCAGGCGGTGAAGCTCAGCCCGTATCCGAGGCCACCGCCGAAGGCGCCCTCAAGGCCGAAGACCAGCCCGGCCAGCACCCCGCGGACCGGCCCCTCGGTGAGCCCGGCGGCGAACCCGCCGGGGATCCCGAACACCAGCAGCCACACCAGCATATGGACGACGACGTTCCGGCGGTTGGTGTGCAGCAGGTCCGCGGCGCTGACCGCCGTATCGGTGGCGAGGGGGACCTCCACGCGGGTCATGACGCCGAGGACCAGCCCGGCGCCCAGTCCGAGCTGGAGCGGGAGCAGGACCGCACCCAGGGGCCCGCCGTCGAGTCCGTCGTCGAACCCGAGCGGCGCCACCACGCACCGGTCGGCCAGCACCAGCGCCAGCCCGGCCGGCACCCCGAACACGACGCCCAGCAGGAACCGGCGGCCGAACGGCGCGGACCGCTCCCGGCCCCCGCCGAAGAGCCGTATGCGCAGATGCGAGGGGGTGACCGGCGTCCCGCGGGCGAGGCGGCCGTACACCATCCCGAAGACGAGTCCGGTGATGGCGCCGTGCAGCAGGCCGACCAGGAGACCGCGAGCGGACGCGAATCCGGGGCCGTGCGGGGTGGCGACGAGGTCCACCGGGAGGTTGCCGATGCCGGTGGTCAGGCCGAAGGCGAGTGCGGCGAGGAAGCCGATCACGCGCATGCGGGTGGCGCGGGGCACGGTGAGACCCACCTCCCACCAGGCGAGGTCGCGCGTGCCGCGGGCGTGCAGATCCGCGGCGAGGTGGCCGAGCCACTTCCGGGCGCGTTCGGGTTTCCACCGGCGCCCGGTTCCGGCGGCGCGGTCGTCCGGTGGGCGGTCGTAGACGGCGGGGAGGAAGGCGGCCAGGAGGTGGGCCCGCAGGGCCTCGGGGTTCTCGAAGCGCACGGTGTCCAGGAGCTTCCCGGGGTCCTGCCCGAGGGTGTCGCTGTAGACGGCGCGGGCGAGGGAGACCATCAGCGGGGTGGTGAGCACCGCGCCGAGGCGGGCCGCGCCGGGGGCGGACGGCTCCTCCCGGAGTGTGTCCAGGACCGGCTTCCATCCGTGCTTGTCCGGGTCGCCCCCCGCGGGCGGTCCGGCGGCGCGGCACAGGTAGGAGCCGTAGTCGTCGACGGTGAGGGGGCACAGTTCGACGACGGCGGCCTTGCCGAGCACACCGGTGCGTTCCACGGCCGCGCGGTACTCGGCGGGGCGGCTGGTGAGCAGCAGGGGCAGGGTGGTGCCGTGCAGGACGCCGAGTGCCCGGGGACGCAGTCCCGCGGCCAGTTCGTCGAGGCCGTCGAGCACGGGCAGGATGCGGCGCGCGTCGACGAGGGCGCCGGCGAGGGTCCCGCCGTGCCCGTCGGGGGTGGCGAGGAAGGGGTGGTCGCGCACCAGTTGGCCGCTCATCCAGTCGCGCAGCGAGACGGTGGACGGGTCCCACGACCCCAGGCCGAAGAGCACCGGTACGGGTGCGCCGGGCTTACGGGTGGCGAGCCGGTCGAGGACGAAGCGCAGGGTGAGGACCGACTTCCCGGAACCGGCCTCACCGAGCACCACCAGGCGGCCGGACGGGACCGAGGCGTGGACCGCCGCGATCCGTGTGACCCCGCCGTCCAGCGGGAGCGGCGCCGCGGTCGTGGCGGACGGGTCCTCGCGGATGTTCTCCCAGTGGTCGAACAGGTCCCGGGCGGGGGTGCACCGGAAGCGCACGTTCAGCGGGAAGGGGTGGTGCACCTTCCGTTGTTCCTGTTCCTTGCGCCACTGCTGGTCCAGATCGCGGACGAGCCGTACGGCGGCCGCCCGCACCTCCGGCGGATCGTCCGGCTCGGGTGCGTCCGGCTCGGCGGCCGGCGGCAGCGCGGTGAGCGCGTCGGGGCCGGCCGGCAGGCCGATCAGGCCGTGGAGCGCGTCGCGCCGGTCCTCGGGCAGCGGGTACCAGCGCTCCACCCGGCTCGCCGCGAGGCGGCCGGGCCCGTCGCCTGCGGGGTGCTCGCTGACCACCCCGATCAGACAGCCGTCGCTCCACACCGCGGCGCCCGACATCCCCTCCCACGGGGAGTGGTCCGGGTCGTGCCCCGGCCCGTCCACGGTGATCTCCAGCAGACCGGCGCGGAGATACGACAACGGCGTCGCCGAGCCGCGGGCGTGGTGGGTGTCGCGGTACCGGGACCCGGTGCGTTCCGTGGCCGCGGGGTCGCGGCGCAGCCGGAAGCGGGGGAACCCCAGCGCCTCGCACGCCACGGGCGCCGTGATGCGGGCGAACCGCACCGGCGGGACCGAGGGGCCGCCCGGGAGGCCCGTCCCGTCCACGATCCGCAGGACCGCGACATCGATGCCGGTGTCCGTCCAGACCGGCTCGGCGGGCAGTTCGGCCGTGCCGCCGTTCTCGGTGACGAAGCGCAGCCGGACCGATGCAGCGTCGCTGACCACATGTGCGGCGGTGAGCACGGCGCCGTCGCTCACCCGGTAGCCCGATCCGCGCCACGGGGGCCCCGCGCTCCGTTCGGTGAGGATCTGGACCACGCGCCGGGGGTCGGGGCCGCCCGGCGCGTACGCCCCGGGGCTCACGACTCGTCGGGCTCTGCGGTTCCGGCGACATAGGCCGAGGAACCCGAGCTGTCCGGGCCGTCCGGGCCGGTGAGGGTCGGCCGCAGGGCGAGGGTGAGGCGCTGGGTCGAGGTGGCGGCGACGGTCGCGTCCGCGTCGGTCTCCACCACCCAGAACCTGACCTTCGCCCCCGCCTGCCCGGTGCGCTCCAGCGCCACCGAGACCTCCAGCTCGATCGTCCCCAACTCGAAGCGGAGCGCCTCCCCTTCGGCCGCGGCGACCGCCTGTTCCAGCTCGTCCCGCAGGTCCCTGATCACGCTGGACAGCTCGATCACGCCACGCCCCCTTCGCCGAGCACACCGGTTGGCCAGGACTGTAGTGGCGCGGTGGGGCGCCGCACAGCGCTCCTTCGGCCGCTTCGGGGGCGGGGCGGCGCGACGGCGTACGGGCGTGGCGGGGGGCGCACGCCGGGCGCGGGGCGGGTGGGTACGCGGCCCCGGCCTGCCCGTTGGCGGCGCCGGGTGCCGGACGCGGTCGGCGGCGGACCGCGCACCTCTCACCTCATACGGCACCGAGCGCACCGAAAACTCCCGCACTCGGCACTCAGCGCCGCACATAAGTCCAGTTCGGCGCCCGGGTCCGCACGGCCGCCGCCGCACCCCGGGGCGGCGCGACCGGCGCGTTCCCCTTCCCCGAACGCCCCCACCGTAAGGGCGAGTCCGCCGTACTGGTGACGGGCGACGCGGGCGCCGGCGACGAGGCGCAGTATGCGGTGGCCGCCGCGGCGCGGGACGTCTGCCGCGCCGAGGGCGTGGAGCCGGCCGTCGGCCTGGCGCCCCGGCCGGGGGAGCGGGACATGCGGCGGACCGCACCCCGGCCTAGGGTGAGCGCATGGCCGCGTCCCGGTGGATACCGGCCCTGGTCAACGGCGCGCGGCCGCGGGCCCGGGGCCCGCACGTCCGTGCGGCGCCGCACCGCCCGGACCGGGCCGCGGCGCCGCCCCTCCTCCGTTCCCGTACGCCCGTGGCAGCCGGGCGACGGGCGCTTTGGTGACCGCCGGGAGGGGCGGGGATCCCGGCCGCCGCTACGACCCGCTGGCCGCCCCGGGGGTGCGCGCGGTACCCGAGGAGGCGCCGGGCGTCTCGCACCATGAGCCGATCGGCCTGCGCCGCCGCCTCGACCTCAATCTCATGGGCACGTTCGACTGGGACCTGACCAGCGGCCACATGAACCTCGACGACGGCGCGCTGAGGATGTACGACCTGCGGGCCGGCGAATGGGACGGCGAACCGCTGTCGCTGTCCGCGCGGGTGCCGCCGGAGGAGGGCGCGCGGCTGGACCGGGCACTGTCGCTGGCGCTCCAGGACGGCGCCTCCTCGTACGGCGCGTACTTCCGGGTGCGGTACCGCGACGGGACGATGCACTGGGCACACTCCCAGGGCCGGATCCTGCACGACGCGGACGGTATGCCGTACCGGGTGATCGGGGTGGTGCGGGAGGCGTCGAACGAGCTGGCGGACTCGGCGCTGCTGCGGTCGTTGCAGCAGGAGCGGCAGCGGCAGACGGTGATGGTGCAGCAGACCACGGCGGCGATGGCGCGGGCGATGTCGGTGGCCGATGTGACGCGGGTGCTGACCGGTCCGGGCGGGGCCCGGCGGTTCGGGGCGGACGCGCTGGTCCTCGGGCTGGTGGCGGGCGGCCGGTTCGAGGTGATCGCGGCGGCGGGGCTGGACGGCGACGTGCCCGAGGACATGCTGCGCTCACGGCTGGACGACACGCTGCCGCTGTCCGACACGGTGGCGTCGCGGCGCCCCAGCTTTCTGCGCACCCGCGGCGAGATGATCGCGCGGTTCCCGCGGCTGCGGCCGTACGGGGAGATGCTTCCGCCGGGCAGCGCGTCGTTCCTGCCACTGGTCGCGCAGGACACCGTCATCGGGGCGCTGGGCCTGTTCGGCAACGAGCCGTCGGGGCAGTCCGCCGAGGCGCGGAACCTGGCGCTGGCGCTGGCGGGTGTGGTGGCGCAGTCGTTGCAGCGGGCGACCCTCTTCGACCAGGAGCGGGAGTTCGCGACGGGCCTCCAGGCGACGATGCTGCCGCGCCGGGTGCCGGAGATCCCCGGCGGCGAGGTGACGGTGCGGTACCACCCGGCGAGCGTGGGCCGCGACATCGGCGGCGACTGGTACGACGTGATCGCCCTGCCGCAGGGCCGTACGGGGCTGGTGGTCGGCGACGTCGAGGGGCACGACACCCACGCGGCGGCGGTGATGGGGCAGTTGCGGATCGCGTTGCGGGCGTACGCGAGCGAGGGGCATTCCCCGGAGACGGTGCTGGTGCGGGCGTCGCGGTTCCTGGCGGAGCTGGAGACCGACCGCTTCGCGACCTGCACCTACGTGCAGGCGGATCTGGACTCGGGGGCGCTGCATGTGGCGCGGGCCGGGCATCTCGGGCCGCTGGTCCGGGACGGTTCCGGGCATGTGGACTGGCCGGAGATCCGCGGCGGGCTGCCGCTCGGCGTGGCCACCGCGTTCGGGCACGACCACTTTCCCGAGACGCAGCTGTTCCTGGAGCCCGGTTCGACGCTGCTGCTGTGCAGCGACGGTCTGGTGGAGCAGCCGGGGCAGGACATCGCGGCCGGCATCGACGCGCTGACGGCGGCGGTACGGGCGGGTCCCCAGGAGTTGGGGGCGCTCGCCGACCAGCTCGCGGAGCTGCTGTGGTCGGCGCCCGGGTCGGAGGACGATCTGGCGCTGTTGCTGCTGCGGCGGGTACCGGACCCGGGCACCAGCGCGGTGCCACGGCTGCGGCTCCATGTGCACCAGGCCGATCCGTCGGGCGCCGCCGATGTCCGGTCGACACTGCGGCGCACGGTGGACCAGTGGCGGGCCGGACCGGTGAGGTACGACATCGAGGTGGCGGCGAGCGAGCTGATCGCCAACGCGCTGACGCACACGGAGAGCGGGGCGCTGGTGACGATGGAACTGCTGCCCGGCGAACCGCGGCGGATCCGGCTGGAGGTCGAGGACCGCTCCAGCCAGTGGCCCCGGCGCCGCAGCCCCGGCGAGACGGCCACGTCCGGACGGGGCCTGATGCTGGTGGAGGCGCTGTCCGACTCCTGGGGCGCCGAACCCCGCGGTTCCGGCAAGGCGCTGTGGTGCGAGTTCGTGGTCCCGGACGGGGAGGGGCCCACGGACGGGGAAGCAGCGGCGGACGGGGGGTGAGGACGCTCCCGCTCCCCGCCCCGGCCCGTCCCCCAAGGGGCCTGGCCCGCTCCCCGGCCCGTCCCGTACGGGACCGGGCCGCCGCCCTACGGATCAGGAACGGCGGCCGGTCCTCTCCCCCTGAGGCGCGCCCCTACGGCCCGTACCACAAGGTCGTGACGTTGCAGAACTCCCGGATGCCGTGGCCGGACAGCTCCCTGCCGTAGCCGGAGCGTTTGGCGCCGCCGAAGGGCAGGCCGGGGTGGGAGGCGGTCATGCCGTTGAAGTACACGCCCCCGGCGCGCAGGTCGCGGGCGAGGCGTTCCTGTTCGGCCTCGTTGCGGGTCCAGGCGTTGGAACTGAGGCCGAACGGGGTGTCGTTGGCGACGGCCACCGCCTCGTCGAGGTCGGCGACGCGGTAGAGCGAGGCGACCGGACCGAACGCCTCCTCGTGGTGGATGCGCATGTCGGGGGTGATGCCGGTGAGGACCGTCGGCTCGTAGAACCAGCCCGCCGGGTGCTGCGGCGGGCGGCGGGCGCCGCAGAGCGCGGTGGCGCCGCGGTGCACCGCGTCGTCTACCAGCTCCTCCAGATCGGAGCGGCCCTGTGCGCTGGCGAGCGGTCCGACGTCGGTGCTCTCGTCCATCGGGTCGCCGATGGTGAGCGCGGCCATCGCGGCGGTGAACCGTTCGGCGAACGCGTCGTGGATGTCGGTGTGCAGGAGGAAGCGTTTGGCGGCGATGCAGGACTGGCCGTTGTTCTGGACCCGGGCGGTCACCGCGACCCGCACCGCGGCGTCGAGGTCGGCGGAGGGCAGCACGACGAACGGATCGCTGCCGCCGAGTTCGAGCACCGTCTTCTTGATCTCGTCGCCCGCGACGGAGGCGACCGCGCGACCGGCCGGTTCGCTGCCGGTGAGGGTGGCGGCCGCGATCCGCGGATCACGCAGTACGCCCTCCACCGCGCCCGAGCCGATCAGCAGGGTCTGGAAGCATCCGGTGGGGAATCCGGCCCGGCGGAACAGTTCCTCCAGGTAGAGGGCGGTCTGCGGAACGTTGGAGGCGTGTTTGAGCAGCCCGGTGTTCCCGGCCATCAGGGTCGGCGCGGCGAACCGTACGACCTGCCAGAGCGGGAAGTTCCACGGCATCACGGCGAGGACGACGCCCAGCGGGCGGTAGCGCACCACGGCGCGGGCCGCACCGGAGTCGCGGACGTCGGCGGGGTCGGGGTGCTCGTCGGCGAGGAGGGCGGCGGCGTGGTCGGCGTACCAGCGCATGGCCTTGGCGCATTTGGCGACCTCGGCGCGGGCCGCCACGAGCGTCTTGCCCATCTCGGTGGTCATGGTGCGGGCGACGGCGTCGTGGTCCGCGTCCAGCAGGGCGGCGGCCTCGTGCAGCCATCCGGCGCGGATGGCGAACGAGGTGCGCCGGTGCGCTTCGTACGCCTGCTCGGCGAGGACCAGGCGGTCTTCGAGCTCGCCCGGGTTGAGCGGTTCGAAGGTCTTGAGCGTTTCGCCGGTGGCCGGGTTGACCGTGGCGATGGCCATGAACAGCACCTCCTCGGTGGGACGGGGACGATCGGCTCGGCGGGGCTACGGGCGCGCGGCCGTCTCAGCTCAGCGGCGACGGTGCCGGTGACGGATCCGGTACGGGATCGGGCCCCGGCGGGCGCGGGATCGGGGACGGCTCGGGCCCCGGCGGCCCCGGAACGGGACCCGGCGGCGGTTCGGGGACAGGCCCCGGCGGCGGTTCGGGGACAGGCCCCGGCGGCGGTTCGGGGACGGGCCCCGGCGGCGGCCCGCCGGGCTCCGGTGCCGGCCCGTCCGGATCGGGAGGCGGGCCGCCCGGGTCGGGGGGCAGCGGCACAGGCTCGGGCGTCGGGACGGGCGCGGGGCCGCCGGGGTCGGGCGGGGTGACCGGATCGGTCGCGGCGGGGCCGTACCGCCCGTGGCCCGGGGCGCCGGGCGTCACCCGGCCGCCGCCGCGGGCCCGGGGACGGTACGGGATCGGTTGCGGCTGCACGGCATGCCTTTCGGAGGTGGACTGCTGCGTGCGCGAGTACCCCCGTATCCGAGTCTGGCCCGTTCCCGGCCACCCCGCACGCCCGGCCGGGCCGGGCCTCCGGCGGCCCCGCGCCCGTACGCCCGTTACGGCTGCGGGTCGCGGGCGTCGTAGCGGGCGAAGGCGCGGCGGCCCAGGCCGAGGGCGGTGACGGTCAGGACGCAGGCGAGGCCGCCGCCGATGACGGCGACCGCCGGGGAGGTCAGATCGGCGGCCGAACCGGCGAGGAAGTCGCCGAGGCGGGGGCCGCCCGCGACGACCACGATGAAGACGCCCTGGAGGCGGCCGCGCATCCGGTCCGGCGTCGCGGCCTGCAGCATGGTGGAGCGGAAGACCATCGAGACGGTGTCGGCGCAGCCCGCGACGGCCAGGAAGAACAGGCCGAGCCAGAGGTTGCGGGCCAGGCCGAAGCAGGCGACGGCCGCGCCCCAGGAGGCGACGGCCAGCAGGATCGCCAGCCCGTGGCGGCGGATGCCGCCGAGCCAGCCGGAGAACAGCCCGCCGAGGACGGCGCCGACGGCGGGCGCGGCGACCAGCAGCCCCACCGTCTTCGCATCGCCCGCGAACCACAGCACCGCGACGGCGGGGAAGAGCGCCCGCGGCTGGGCCAGCACCATCGCGGCGAGGTCGGTGAAGAACGTCATCCGCAGGTTGGGGCGGGTGGCGAGGAACCGCAGCCCGTCCAGGACGGAGGCGCGGCGCCGCTGCTCGCTGTCGCCGTCGCCCTGCTCGGGCCGCATCGCGGGCAGCCGCCACATCGCGTACAGGGAGGCGCCGAAGGCGGCCACATCGATCAGGTAGGCGGCCTGATAGCCCCACAGCCCGACGATGACGCCGCCCAGCATCGGGCCGCCCATCATGCCGAGGTTGCTGGTCAGCGAGTTGAGGGCGTTGGCGGCGGGCAGCTGCTCGACGGGCAGCAGCCGCGGGATCATCGACGAACGCGCCGGGGAGTTGATCGCGAAGCACACGGCCTGGAGGGCGACGACGCCGTAGAGCAGCGCCACATGGTGCCGGTGGGCGAGCGCCGCGGCGGCCAGGACGACGGAGAGGACGGTGGCGCCGCTCGCGCTGTAGAGGCCGAGTTTGCGGCGGTCGACGGTGTCGGCGATGGCACCGCCGTAGAGACCGAAGACGACGAGCGGGACGAGGGAGCAGAGGCCGACCAGACCGACCGCGAAGGTGGAGTGGGTGAGGTCGTAGACCTGGAGGGAGACCGCGAGCGCGGTCATCTGCTGGCCCATCCAGGAGATCGTGTTGCCGCACCACAGCCGCCGGTAGTCCGGTGAGGCACGCAGCGGTGTGAGGTCGGCGAATATTCGCGAGCGCGGCGGTACGGGGACCGTGGAGGATTTCGTTGCGTCGGGCACGCGGAAGTAAAGCATGCTCTCGGCACCGGGCGGCGGGCAGTTTCCGGGGCGGCCCGCTCGGCTTCCCGGCGGCCCGTGGCCCCCGTCAGAGTGGCGGACCGGCCGGGGCGCACGCCGTCCGCCGGCTCTCCGCCGCTAGGAGCCCTCCCCCAGCCCGTACACCCGCCGTGCGTTGCCCGCCGCGATCAGTGCGGCGATGCGGGCGGCGTCCTCGTACGACCAGGCGCCGGTGTGTGTCCAGCCGTCGAGGACGGTGCGCAGCGCGGAGCGGAAGACGGCGCTGCCGACGGTGTACAGCTCGGGCAGGCCGTACGCGTCGGTGGAGAAGAGGAGTTTGCCGAACGGGGTCAGTTCCAGGAATTCGGCGAGCACGGCGGCGGCGTGGGCGCCGGTGTGGCCGAGGGTGAGGCCGACGTCGGCGTACACGTGCGGGTACACGGCCGCGAGGTAGGCGGCCTGGCGGTGGTACGGGTAGCAGTGCAGCAGGACGAGCGGGGTGCCGGTGTCGGCGGTGGCGCGGACGAAGTCGGTGAGCAGGGACGGGTCGGCGTGGTGCAGACGCAGGTCGGGGTCGCCGAAGCCGGTGTGGATCTGGAGCGGCAGGCCGGTGGCGACGGCGAGTTCGAGGAGGTGGCGCAGGAGGACCGGGTCGGTGAGCCGGGCCGGGCCGGGAGTGTGACGACCGGCCTCGGCGGCGAGCCAGGCGCGGGCGGCGGCGTGTACCGCGTCCGGGCCGGGCGGGCGGGCCTGGAGGGCGAGTCCGTGGCGGTAGGCGGCGACGGTCTTGAAGGCGACGGCGTGCGCCGCGGCGTCGCGTACGAAGCGCGCCAGGGTGTGGGTGAACTCCTCGGCGTCCGCGGCCTGTTGGGCGGCGCGTTCGGCCAGGTTCTCCAGGCGGACGACCTCGTGCCCGGTGCCGTCGCCGGACGCGGCGGTCTCTGCGGGGCCGGTGAGCGGTCCGGGCAGTCCGGTGTCGACGAGGTAGGCGCCGATGCCCGCCGCGGTGAGCAGGCGGCGGCGGGCCTCGTCGGGGCCGAGTTCGGCGCGGCGGGCGAGGTAGTCGGCGGGCGGGCAGTGCGGCGGCAGGCCGAGGGCGGGCGGGCACCAGCGGCGGACCGCGAACCCGGCCTGGGTGTCGAGGTAGCTGGTGCCCGGGGCGGGCGGCCGGTCGGACTCGGTGAGATATCCGGCGAACTCGTCGGCCTCCGGGTGGTGGCGGATCACGCCGTGGCAGTGGTGGTCGACGAGCGGCGGCAGCCCGTCCGGCGGCGTCACCAGCGCCACCGGGTCTCGGCGGCGATCTCCTCGTCGCCCTCGCCCGCGAACCGCGCGGCCTCCGCGCGGCGCACGGCGAGCACCGCGCCGTGCAGCACGTCGCCCATCGCCTCCCGCAGCGGCGCCGACTTCTCCAGATGGTCGGTGGAGTCGGTGAGGGTGGTGGGGAGGCGGACGATGCCGCGGCGGCCACGCTCGCGGACACCGAGGACGCCGGGGTCGCCGCTGACCGGGTCGGGGAGACGGTCTCCGGAGGTCAGGCCGTGGAGCCCGGCGGCGAGGACCGCGCCGACGACGAGATAGGGGTTGGCGGCGGCGTCGAACGGCTTCAGCTCGGCGTGGCCGCCGTCCGGGTCGTCGGGCGCGCCGGTGACCAGCCGCATCGCGGCCTCGCGGTTCTCCACGCCCCAGCACTGGTAGACGCCCGCCCAGTGCGACGGCTGGAGGCGCAGATAGCTGGCGGGTGACGGGCAGCCGAGGGCGAGGAGGGCGGGCAGCGCCTCCAGGACGCCGCCGAGGAACGCCGCCGCGTCGGGCGCCAGACCGTGGGCGGCGACGGGGTCGCGGTGCAGGGAGCGGCCGTCGCGGTGGAGGCTGAGGTGGAGGTGGCAGCCGTTGCCGACGAGCCCGGCGACGACGGTGGGGGCGAAGGAGGCGCGCAGCCCGTGGCGGGCGGAGACGGCGCGGACGGTCTCGCGGACGAGAACGACGTCGTCGGCGGCGCGCACCGGGTCGGCGGCGGCGGTGGAGACCTCGAACTGGCCGGCCGCGTACTCCGGGTGGATCTGGAGGACGTCGATGCCCTGGACGGTGAGCGCCTCGGTGGTGTCGCGGAGGTAGTCGGAGAGTTCGACGACGCGGGTCATGCCGTAGGCGGGCCCGGCGCAGGGGAAGTCGAGCGGGGCTTCCGGGCCGGTGGCGGCCGGCGTGCCGGGCTCGGGGACGCGGGTGACGACCCATTCGGTCTCGAAGCCCATCCGCAGCCCCAGGCCGTGCTCCGCCGCGCGGTCGGTCATCCGGCGGGCGAACTGCCGCTGGCAGGCGGGGTGCGGGGCGCCCAGCTGGTCGTAGCGGTCGGCGGGCGCCCAGGCCCAGCCGGGCTGTGCGGCGAGCGGGGTGACGCGGTCCAGGTCGGGGAAGAGCCGCAGATCGCCGTCGGGGCCACCGATGTGGGCGGATTCGGTGATGGCGTCGTCGGAGGTGAACACGTCGAAGACGGGGGACATGCCGACGCCACGGTGGGCGACCTGCTCCAGGCGGTGTGCCGGGACGGCCTTGACGCGGGCGATGCCCGCATTGTCGACCCAGGTCAGGGCGGTGTTGCGGACCCCTTCGGCGTCCAGCCGCGCCGACAGCTGACGTGCCTGTGCCGACTGTTGTGCCGACCGCGATTCCATGGTGCGTCCTTCACTCGCGCGTGCCGATGTCTCGGCGTCCGGTGCCCCCGGGGTGCGTACGCGGCGCGGCGGCCCGGCCCGCGGGGCGGGTGGGCCGGGCGCCCGGCCCAGGTGGCCGTTCGGCCCCCGGTCAGGGGCAGTTGAACTCGCACCATACGCACTTGCCGCCGCCCCGCGGTTCCACTCCCCAGACATCGACCAGCCGGTCCACGAGCAGAGATCAATGCCGGGCGTCTCGACGAGGCCGTCAGTGCAGAGCAGGAGCGTGTCACCCGGAGCGAGCTGCACTGTGGTGACGGGGTAATCCAGACGGGTGAACTCAGCGGAGAGTCCAAGGGGCAGGCCCCCGGCGGCGGGCAGCGGTCGGCAGAGCCCTTCGGTAGGCGCCGTAGGAGTCGCTGCCGTCCTTGAGGGCGCGGGCGACGTGGGCGTCGAGGCGGGCGGCCTCGCCGGGCGGGACGCGGTCGGCGAGGGTGGCGGGCCGGTCGTCGTACGCCTGCGGGGGCATGTCGAAGAGCCGTAGCGCGGGCGGGTCCATGTGCAGCAGCCCCCGGTCGAGGTCCCAGTCGAATCCGCCCATGCGGTTGAGGGCAAGGGTGAGATCCGGGTGGGCGGGCCAGTCGTCCGGCACCGACACGGTGGGCCGCTTCGCTCCCCGGTCAGCCATGCCGCCACTGTCCCATACGCGCCGGTATCAGGGCTTTTCGGGCGCCCCTCCCGCACCGGCCGACCCACGGCTCCCGCGACTGACTTTCGCATCAGTCAGTCACCACAACGCGAGAAAATCCCTGCTCAAAGCGAGTTTAGATTGCTTGATTCCTTCTCACCGTTGCGATGATCTCAACACGGCTGCTACGGTCCCGGACCATGACGGACAACCCCGCAGCCCGGGTGCCCGATGACGCCGGGGCGCTCACGGAACGCGTCCGGCAGGCGATCGACGGGCTGGGATGCAGCCGCCGCGAGGTCGCCCGCCGGATCGTGATGGACCCCTCGAAGCTCTCCCGTTCGCTCAACGGCGGCCGCCGCTTCACCGTCGCCGAGATCGTCCGGATCGCCGGCATCACCGGCGTCGACGCGGGCCGCCTCCTCGGCCCGGCGCAGCGCCCCGCGCCGCCGCCCGCGGCCGGTCCGGTGCCGGTACCGGACGGCGGCCGCCCGCTCCAGATCGTCCGCGAGACCGTCCGGCTCATCGCCGAGCACGGCTTCCACGGCGTACGGGTCGCCGACATCGCGGCGGCCTGCGGCACCAGCACCGCGGCCGTGCACTACCACTTCCCCGGCCGCGACGAGCTGCTGGAGGCCGCGGTGCGCTGGTGCATGGACGAGGACACCGCCCGCCGGGCCGCGGGCCTTGCCACGGCGGCCGACGCCCGCGCCGAGCTGCTGCATCTGATCGCCCTCCAGACGCCCCGCACCGACCAGCAGCGCTGTCAGTGGCTGGTCTGGCTGGACCTGTGGGCGCAGGCCGCCCGCTCCACCGCGATCGGCCGCCTCCACGAGCACTACTACCGGCAGTGGCGCACCACCGTCGCCGAGGTGCTGCGCCGCGGCATCGGCCAGGGCGTCTTCCGCGACCTGGACCCGGAGTTCACCGCGCTGCGGCTGACCGCGCTGATCGACGGTCTGGCCACCCAGGTCCTGGCCACCGCGCCGGACAGCACCGGCCCCGACACCATGCACGACGCCCTGCTCGCCTTCGTGGCGAGCGAGGTCACCGCGGACTGAGTCCGCACGTCCTACCGGCCGCCGCCGCCCGGCGCCGGCCCTCCCCTGCCCCCCTCCGAAGGGAATCCCGTGAACAACGAGGTCATCATCACCTGTGCGCTGACCGGCGCGGGCGACACCGTCGGCCGCTCCCCGCACGTCCCGGTGACGCCGGAGCAGATCGCCGCCTCCGCCGTCGAGGCGGCCGCGGCGGGCGCCGCCGTCGTCCACATCCACGTCCGCGACCCCGAGACCGGCGCGCCCTCGCGCGATCCGAAGCTCTACGCGGAGACCGTCGCGCGGATCAAGGACACCGGCACCGACGTCGTCATCAACCTCACCGCCGGGATGGGCGGCGACCTCGTCGTCGACCCCGACGAGCCGCTGAAGCACCTGCCGGGCACCGACCTCGTCGGCGGTCTTGAGCGGCTGCCGCACGTCGAGGACCTGCTGCCGGACATCTGCACCCTGGACTGCGGTTCGCTCAACTTCGGTGACGGCTCCAACCTCTACGTCTCCACCCCCGACATGCTGCGGGCCGGCGCCAAGCGCATCCAGGAGCTGGGCGTGCGGCCGGAGCTGGAGATCTTCGACACCGGTCAGCTGTGGTTCGCCAAGCAGCTGCTGGCCGAGGGCCTGCTCGACGACCCGACCGTCTTCCAGCTGTGCATGGGCGTCCCGTGGGGCGCCCCCGCCGAGCCCGGTGTGCTCCAGTCGATGGTGAACATGCTGCCCGAGGGCGCGCAGTGGGCCAGCTTCGCGCTGGGCCGGATGCAGATGCCGTGGGTGGCGCAGTCGATCCTGCTCGGCGGCAACGTCCGGGTCGGCCTGGAGGACAACCTCTACCTCAGCCGGGGTGTGAAGGCCACCAACGGCCAGCTCGTCGAACGCGCCGTGCAGATCACCGAGTTGCTGGGCGCCACGGTCGCCACCCCCGACCAGGCCCGCGCCCGCCTCGGCCTCAAGCCCCGCGGCTGACCGTCCCCTTCCCTCCCCACCCGGAACACCTGGAGTTCCCATGACCGACACCACTCCTGCCACTCCCGCCACTCCTGCCCCCTGCGCCCCCGAGGACGTCCGCCGCGTCGCCTGTATCGGCGCGGGCGTCATCGGCGGCGGCTGGGTCGCCCACTTCCTCGCCCGCGGCTACGACGTGACCGCCTGGGACCCGGCCCCCGACGCCGAGGACAAGCTGCGGCGCCTGGTTGCCGCCGCCTGGCCCGCGCTGGAGCAGCTCGGCCTTGCCGAGGGCGCCTCGCAGGACCGGCTGACGGTCACCGCGACGCTCGCCGAGGCCGTCGCCGACGCGCAGTTCGTGCAGGAGAGCGCCCCGGAGAAGCTGGAGCTGAAGCGCTCCCTCCTCGCCGAGCTGGACGCCGCCACCCCGCCCGGCGTGGTCATCGCCTCGTCGACCTCCGGCTACCCGATGACCGACATGCAGCCCCAGTCCGGTGACGGCGCCGACCCCGGCCGCCTGGTCGTCGGCCACCCGTTCAACCCGCCGTACCTGATTCCGCTGGTCGAGGTCGTCGGCGGCGAGAGCACCGCCGCGGACACCGTCGCGTGGTCGTCGCGGTTCTACGACGTGGCGGGCAAGTCCGTCATCACCATGGACCGCGAGCTGCCCGGCTTCATCGCCAACCGCCTCCAGGAGGCGCTGTGGCGCGAGGCGCTGCACATGGTCGCCAACGGTGAGGCGACGGTGAAGGACATCGACGACTCGATCACCGAGGGCCCGGGCCTGCGCTGGGCGTTCATGGGTCCCTGCCTGACCTTCGCGCTGGCCGGCGGCGAGGGCGGCATGGGCCACATGCTCGACCACTTCGGCCCGTCGCTGAAGTCGCCGTGGACCCGCCTGGAGGCCCCCGAGCTGGACCGCGAGCTGCGCGACGCGATGGTCGACGGCTGCGAGGAGGCCGCCGGGGAGCGGACGTACGCGGATCTCGTCGCCGAGCGCGACCAGGGCGTCATCGACGTGCTGCGCGCCACCGGCCGCCTGGGAGGCACCGCCCGATGACGGCCCCGCTCCCCCTCTTCCGGCAGACCGTCCGGGACGAGTGGATCGACTACAACGGCCACCTCAGCGAGGCGTACTACGTCCTGGTGTTCGGCTTCGCGACGGACGCACTGATGGCGGAGACCGGGCTGGACGACGCCTACCGCACGCGGTCGGGCTGCTCGCTGTACACGGTCGAGGCGCATGTGCGGTACCTCGACGAGGTGGCGCGCGGCAGCGCACTGACGGTCCGCACCTCGGTGCTGGGCGTCGACGCGAAGAAGGTGCGGTTCGCGCACGAGATGTTCGTGGGCGAACCGGGTGACCACCCGGTGGCGACGGAGGAGCTGTTCGCACTCCACGTCGACCAGAGCACCGGCCGCTCCGCGCCGCTGCCCGAGGCGACGCACCGGACGCTCACCGGGCTCGTGGTGCCCGCACCCGCCTGGGCGGGACGCGGCATCCGCGAGGTCTGACGCTCCGCCGCCGGGGCCCTCGGAGGACATCCTCCGGGGGCCCCGGCGTATGCGGTTCCGGCCCCGGCGCACCGCCCGGCGCACGCACCCCGAGTACGCCTCCACGCCCGAACTTTGGCCGTGACAAGGGGATTTGGGGTCTTGACGTCCTTCACGAAAGGCGAGTAGGAAAGTTTCCTAACAATGACGGGCCGACATCTTGACCCGTACATGACCCAGC
Source organism: Streptomyces sp. NPDC059080 (assembly GCF_042739975.1). Lineage (NCBI taxonomy): Bacteria > Bacillati > Actinomycetota > Actinomycetes > Kitasatosporales > Streptomycetaceae > Streptomyces > Streptomyces sp. NPDC059080. The sequence goes on along the minus strand of NZ_JBHYGX010000003.1, from coordinate 64,499 downwards.
GTCAGGATTCCTCGGGAACGGCTCCCCCCGTGCCGAACCAGGAGACGGAAATGACGCCCACCCCCCGCGCCAAGAAGCCCCTGCACAAGAACCCCCGTATCGGCATCCCGGCGGCCGGCGCCGCCGCCCTCGCGCTCGCCGGCGGCGTGCTGATGTGGTCCCCCGCCGGGCGCGCCGACGCCTCCACGGACCGCGCGGCGGGCGCCTTCACCGTCGTCGCCGCCGGGGACATCGCCGAGCAGTGCACCGCGGACGACAAGGACTGCGAACACCCCAAGACCGCCGCGCTGGTGAAGAAGATCAACCCGAAGTTCATCATGACGATGGGCGACAACCAGTACGACGACGCCCGCCTCAAGGACTTCACCCGCTACTACGACAAGACCTGGGGCGCCTTCAAGAACAAGACCCACCCCATCCCGGGCAACCACGAGACGTACGACCCGGACGGCGAGTTCAAGGGCTACAAGGGGTACTTCGGTGACATCGCCTACCCCAAGGGCAAGCCGTACTACAGCTACGACGAGGGCAACTGGCACTTCATCGCCCTCGACACCAACAACCTCAACTCCACGCAGCTGAAGTGGTTCAAGGACGACCTCAAGGCCACCACGAAGAAGTGCGTCGCCACCTACTTCCACCACCCGCTCTTCTCCTCCGGCGAGCACGGCAACGAACCGGTCAGCCGCCCCGTGTGGAAGGCGCTCTACGACGCCAAGGCGGATCTGGTCCTCAACGGCCACGACCACCACTACGAGCGGTTCGCCCCGCAGACCCCGGACGGCAAGCGGGACGACAAGAACGGCATCGTCGAACTCCTTGGCGGCATGGGCGGCGCCAACCCCTACAAGATCGAGGAGGTGCAGCCCAACAGCCAGAAGCGGCTGACCGACACCTTCGGGGTGGTGAAGCTCAACTTCACCGACACCGGCTACTCCTGGGATCTGATCGGCACGGACGGCAAGACCAAGGACAGCAGCCCGTCCTACACCTGCCACTGATCCCGAAGGCGGGCACCGGGCACCATGTATCTCGCGACCACGGACGCGGCTAGCACGGCGACCAAGGTGACGCGGGGCCGCGTCGGCGGGCCGGTACTGGCCCTCGGCGCGGTCAGCCTCGTCACCGACATCTCCTCGGAGATGGTCACCGCCGTGCTGCCGCTGTACTTCGTCATCCAACTCGGCCTCTCCCCCCTTCAGTTCGGCTTCCTCGACGGCCTCTACAACGGCGCCACCGCCCTCGTCCGGCTGCTCGGCGGGCACGCCGCCGACCGCGGCGGGCGCCACAAACTCGTCGCCGGATGGGGCTACGCCCTCTCCGCGCTCTCCCGCCTCGGACTGCTGCTGTCCGGCGGCGCCACCCTCGGCATCGGCGCCGCCCTCGCCGCGGACCGCCTCGGCAAGGGCGTCCGTACCGCCCCCCGCGACGCGCTGATCTCGCTCAGCGCCCCGCCCGACGCGCTCGGCCGCGCCTTCGGCGTGCACCGCGCGATGGACACCACCGGCGCGCTGCTCGGCCCCCTCGCCGCGTTCGCGCTGCTGTGGGCCACCGCCGACGCCTACGACGCGGTCTTCGTCGTCAGCTTCTGCGTGGGGCTGCTGGGCGTGCTGATGCTCGTCGTCCTCGTCCCGGACCGCGCGACGGCGCCCGTGCCGCCGCCCGCCGCGCCCCGGCCGCCCGCCGCGCCCCGGCCGCGCGCCGCGCTGCTGGCCCCGCTGCGCGATGCGGCGTTCCGGCGGATCTTCGCCGCCGCCGCACTGCTGGGCGCCGCGACCATCGGCGACTCGTTCCTCTATCTGCTGTTGCAGCGGCGGCTGGAGTTCGCGGTCAGCTGGTTCCCGCTGCTGCCGCTGGGCGCCGCGGCGGTCTATCTGCTGCTGGCGGTGCCCGCCGGGCGGCTCGGCGACCGCATCGGCCGCCGGGTGCCGTTCCTCGTCGGCCACGCCGCCCTCCTCGGCGGCTACCTCCTGCTGCTGACGACCGGCGCCGGACTGCCGCTGCTCGCCGCCGTCCTGCTGCTCCTCGGCGTCTTCTACGCGGCCACCGACGGCGTCCTGATGGCACTCGCCGGACCGGTGCTCCCGGCCGAACGCCGGGCGAGCGGCATGGCGCTGCTCCAGACCGGCCAGGCGCTGTGCCGTCTGCTGGCGTCCGCCGGGTTCGGCGCCGCCTGGACGCTGTGGGGCACCCGCCCGGCGCTGATCGCCGCGTTCGTCGCGCTGGCGGTGGCCCTGCTCGCGTCGGCCCTCCTGCTCCCCCGCACGGAAAGGCACCTCACGCCCGCATGAATCCGCCTCAACGCCCGTCCCGATCCGCCGAGTCCGCCGAGTCCGCCGAAGGGCGCGAGACCCTGGGCGGGGAGCGGCGGGAGACACCCGCGAGCCCCCCGCCCTGCGGGGCGGCCACCACACCGGATGCGCCGACGCCGGAAGGTGGTGAGCCGGACGCCGCCTCCCCGGGCGTCCGGCCCGCGCCCTCCGGGGCCGCGGCCCGGTTCGCCGCGCTGCCGCTGCGGATGCGCGTCCTCGCGCTGGCCGTGACGGGGGCGCTGCTGGCCGGTGTCGCCGTGGCCTACACCGTGGGCGCGGCCCGTCGTGCCGAACCGGCCGACCCCGTCTCGGCGTTCGGCCTCGACCACGGCCGGCTGTACTTCCGCTCCACCGGTGCCGGTGCGGGACGCGTCGCCCGGCTGCCCGCCACCGGCCGCACCGCCGTCTCCCCCGCCGCCGCCCGCGAGCCGGGGGAGCGCACCACCGGCGGCCCGCGCTGCGACCGCTTCTACGCGGCGGCCCGCACCGGACTGTGCCTCCAGCGCCGCCCCGGCATCCCGCCGCGCTCGTACGCCGTCGTCCTCGACGAGCACCTGCGGGAGAAGCGCCGGATCGGGCTGACCGGCATCCCCAACCGGGCGCGGGTCTCGGCCTCCGGCCGGATGCTGTCCTGGACGATGTTCGCCACCGGCGACTCGTACGCCACCACGTCGTTCTCCACCCGCACCTCGATCCTCGACACCCGCACCGGCTATCTGATCAAGAACATGGAGGGCGTCCCCCTCACCCTCGACGGCCGCCGCTACCACGCCCCCGACGTCAACTACTGGGGCGTCACCTTCGCCCGCGACGACCGCACCTTCTACGCGACGGTCTCCACGGCCGGCAAGACCTACCTCGTAAAGGGTGACCTGCGGAAATGGCAGGCCCGCACGCTCCGCGAGAACGTCGAGTGCCCCTCGCTCTCCCCCGACAACACCCGCCTCGCGTTCAAGAAACGCGTCCGCGACGGCGCCCGCGACCCGTGGCGGCTGTACGTCCTCGACCTGCGCACCTTCAAGGAGCACCCGCTCGCCGAGACCCGCAGCGTCGACGACCAGGCCGCCTGGCTGGACGACGCCACCCTCGCCTACGCGCTGCCCGGCAAGGAGACCGGCTCCAGCGACGTCTGGACCGTCCCCGCCGACGGCCACGGCTCCCCCGCCCTCCGCGTCCCCGACGCCTCGTCCCCGGCACGGCTGCCCTGACCCGTACGCGTACCGGCCCCCGGGCGGCGCACAATCGAAGGGTGAGTGACACGGAGAGGGACACCGGACGGACCACCGCCGATACGCCACGCCCGGCCGCCACCGGTGACGAGGGCGGCGACCCGGCCTGCTGGCTGGACCGGGTCTGCGAGGTCTGCGGTCGGATCGACGACCGGGCGGACGGCGGCCGGGACGGCTGCCGCTTCTGCGCCGGGGAGGCGGCGGGGCGGGCGGACGCGGAATCGGTGCGGGCGGGCTCGCCGGAAGCCGCGTCCGTACGGGAGAGAGCCCCGGAAGCCGCGTCCACGCAGGCGCACGCGCCGGGCGGCGCCGAACCCGAGGCCGCCGCCGCACCCCCGCCTTCCGCCCGGAGCCGCGACCGGGACGCCGACGGGCGGGCCCGCAACGCGCGGCCCCGCGACGCGCTCGGGCGTCCGCTGCCGTACGGCGCCCCGGGCGTGGCCCGCCAGCCCGAGGGCGTCGTGCGGACGCCGGACGCGACGCTGACCGAGGCGCAGCGGCTGCTCGACGCCGGGATGCCGTTCCATGCGCATGAGGTGCTGGAGGACGCCTGGAAGACCGCCCCTGATCCGGAGCGCGCGCTCTGGCGCGGCCTGGCACAGCTCGCCGTCGGCCTCACCCACGCGGCCCGCGCCAACGCCACCGGCGCCGTCGCCCTGCTCGACCGCGGCGCGGCGGCCCTCACCCCGTACGCGGACACCGCCCCATACGGCATCGACGTCGCGGCCCTGACCACCTGGGTCCACGGCCTGACGGCGCGGCTGCGCGACGCCCCGGCGGACCCGGTCCCGGCGGCCGGTTCGGCGCCCCGGCTGCGCGCCTGAGCCGGGGCGCCTACGGGAGACGGCGGAGGGTTCCGGCACCTGGGGCCGCGGCGGGAAGCGGCGGACGGGGCCGTGGCGGAGGCGCCGGTGAGGGCCCCGCGCCACGGCCCGCGCCACCGCCGGGCCCGTCCCCGCTACCGCGTCCGCGATCCATCCGTCTCGTCCGCCCGGCGGCGGAGGTGCTGCCGCCGGGCCAGCGCCGCGCCCATGGCGAGGAGGGCGGCGCCGACCCCGCCGCCCCACAGGGCGAGCGCGTCCCGCCAGGGCGAGTTGCCGTCCGCGTCGGTGCGGGTGGTGTGCGTGGCGGGCTCCGCGTCCGGGCCCGGCGCCACCGCGCGGGTCATCGAACTGATCGGCTCCGCGGTGCCCACGCTCGCAAAACCCCAGTCCAGCAGCGCGGCGGCCTCCTTGTAGACGCCGTTGGCCTCGCCGGACCGCGGGTTCATGACGGTCACCAGCAGGGTGTGGCCGTTGCGTCGGGCCGCGGCGATCAGGGTGTTCCCGGCGCGGGTGGTGTAGCCGTTCTTCACCCCGATGATCCCCGGATAGCGGGGTATCCCGCTCGCGCCGGACAGCAGCCGGTTGGTGTTCTCGATGCGGGTGACGCCGTGGGAGGTCGGGAAGTCGGCCTGCGCGGTGGAGCAGTAGCGCGCGAAGTCGGCGTTGGCGAGCCCCGCCCGGGCGAACACCGTCAGGTCGTACGCGGACGAGACCTGGCCCGGGGTGTCGTACCCGTCCGGGGACTTCACGGTCGTGTCCTTGGCGCCGAGCGCCCGGGCCTTCGCCTGCATCTCACGGGCGGTGGCCTCCCAGCCGCCGTTCATCGACGCCAGGACATGCACCGCGTCGTTGCCCGACCGCAGGAACACCCCGCGCCACAGATCGGCCACCGCGTAGCTGCTGCCCGCCTCGACGCCGACGACGCTGCTGCCGGAGCCGACGCCGTCGAGGTCGGCGGGCTCGACCCGGTGCACCGAATCCGCCGCGAACTTCGGCAGCGCGGTGACCGCGAACAGGGTCTTGAGGGTGCTGGCCGGCGGCAGCTTGCGGTGCAGGTCCTTGGCGGCCAGGACGCTGCCGGAGTCGGCGTCGGTGACGGCCCACGACAGGGCGGACAGGCCCTCCGGGAGGTGGGGCACTCCCGGTGCGTCGGCCACCTGCACCCCGGCGACGGCCGGAGCGGGCGGGCGGTGCGCGTCGGCCGCGAGGGCCGGGGCCGGTATACAGGCCGACGAGACGCCGGTGGCGACGAGCACCGCCACTGCACCGGCCTTCCGGGACAGGAACGCATCGAGTGACATAACGATCACGCTATGGAGGCGCCGGGCGTCCCGCAGGGCGGCTGGGCCAGTCGGGCGACCGGGAAAGCACCTCCTGGCACGGACCGTCACGGCGCGCCCCCACGCACAGCGACCCGCCCGGTGCGACGGGGGATGCACACCGGGCGGGTCTCCACACCTTTCTACCGCATCGCAGAACACTTATGCCTCGGAAAGCGTGTTCGTCGGCGGCTCACCACGTCACAGGCAGCGAGATCAGGCCACGTGCGCGCAGGGTCCGGCGGTGGGTGAGCGACTCGCGCGGGACGTCCAGCCGCAGCCCGGGGAACCGTTCGACGAGCGCGGCCAGCGCGACCGCCGTCTCCATCCGGGCGAGCGGCGCCCCCAGGCAGTAGTGGATGCCGTGGCCGAGGGCGAGGTGGCCGGAGAGATCACGGGCGAGGTCGAGGCGGTCCGCGTCGGGGAAGCGGACCTCGTCGCGGTTGGCGGAGCCGACGGAGAGCAGCACGCAGTCGCCCGCCGGGACGCGGACGCCGCCGATGTCCAGGTCCTCGCGGGGGAACCGCCGGATGGCGAGCGGCGCCGGAGAATCGAAGCGCATGAACTCCTCGACCGCGTTCGACAGTTCGGCCGGATTGCGGCGCAACGCGCGCAGTTGCTCGGGATGGTCGAGGAGGGCGAGGACGGCGTTGCCGACGAGGTGGACGGTGTTCTCGTATCCGCCGAAGAGGATGAGGAAGGCCAGGGAGGTCAGTTCGTCCTCGGAGAGCCGGTCGCCACCGGTCGCGGCGCTGCCGTCCGGGGCGCCGTCCGGGGTGCCGTCCGGGGGGCCGTCCGGGGCGTCGTCCGGGGCGTCGCGAACCGCGATGAGTTCGGAGAGCAGGTCGTCGCCGGGGTGGGCGCGCTTGGTGGCGATGAGGCCGGTGAAGTAGGCGAGCAGGTCGCCGATGGTCTGCTTCATCAGCTCCGGACGGGACGGATCGGGGGTGATCAGCCGGTCGGTCCAGGCGCGGAAGTCCCGCCGGTCGGCGCGGGGTACGCCGAGCAGGTCGCAGATCACGATGATCGGCAGATGGCCCGCGTAGTCGGCGATCAGGTCGGCGCGCCCGGCCGGTTCGACGGCGTCGAGGAGGTCGTCCGCGACGCGGCGTACGGGTGCGCGCAGGGCCTCGACACGGCCCGGGGTGAAGGCGCGGACGACCAGTCGGCGCACCCGGGTGTGGTCCGGTGGGTCCATGTTGAGGAGGTTGGCGTCGAGCGCCGGGGGCAGCGCGAAGCCGCGGTAACCACCGGGCGCGGCATGGCGTTTGTCGAGGGAGAGCCGCGGGTCGGCGAGCGCGGCACGGACGTCGTCGTAGCGGGTGACGAGCCAGGCGGGTTGTCCGTCGGGGCCGGTGATGCGGTGGACGGGCCCGCTCGCGCGCAGCGTGGCGTACGCGGCATGCGGATCATCGAGAAGAGGCGTCACGTCAACGGGGTCTGCGGGGCCGGTCTCGGCGGTGTTCTGCATGGTGTCCGACCCTAGAGGTTGGTGAACGACTGTCCGGGCAGCGGTGGGCGAACTCCCTGCCGGGCAAGGGTTGGTGACGTCTGCGCGGGTGGGCGGGGCACGGCCCTGCCCGTCGGTGGGCGAAGAGCACGTGGTGGTCGCCCACGGCCCGGGAGGGATCTCGGGCCACGGGCGACCCGGTCCGCGCGGGCACGGCGGCGGAGTGCGGGTGCCGCCGTGCCCGGCGGTGCGTCACTCCTCGGGGCAGACCTTCATCACCACCCGAAGGGACTGGATGTTTTCGCGGAGTTCCTTCGCGCTGAGGAGGGCGGACCGGACATCGGGGTGGACGTCGCCGAGGCCGTCGCCGTCGCGTTGCTGGGCGTCGGCCAGGGTGCGGAGCTTGACCGCCCGGCCGCGTATCCCGGAGGCGATCGTCGTGTCGGTGGCCTTGGCGGCCGCGGCGTCCAGGTCCGTGGCGGTCCGCCGGTAGCTGGCGGCGAGGTCGTCGGAGGTGCGGACGGATGAGCTGTGACTGTCGGGTGTGACGGCCGCCCGGGCCTCTGCGCATCCGGCGGGTGTGCTGTTGCTCGTCGCGACGACCACGCCGGTGGCGGCGGCCGCGGCGACGCTCACCGCGGCGACCGTGGCACCGGCCTTGGTGGAGAGGGTGGCGGTGACCTTGCCGATATAGCCGGCGAGTTTGCCGCCGTGCGTCACGGCCTGGCCCGCGGCCGGGGCGAGGATCAGCAGCGCGGCGGCCGCCGCGGCCTTGTCGCCCTCCAGGAGGTTGCGGGTCAGCTTCTCCTCACGGGTGTAGTGCTCGGCGTCCTGCTGGCTGCCGCCCCGGGTGGCGGCGGCCTTGCCCAGGACGTAGAGCTGCAGGGCGATCTGGCCCCGGCCCGCGGCCAGCGCCATCGGCACGGCGGCGTGGACGAAGCGGACGGTCAGGGACCACTTCTTGGCGTCCCGCAGGGCCCGGGCGACGGTCAGATAGAGATGGGCGTCCGGGGGCGGCGGTCCGCCCTCGGCGGCGAATGCCGTCATCAGCCCCTCCGCGGCGACGCCCGCATCGGCGGGCGGCCACTCCTGGTGGCGGACGGCTTCGGCGGCGTCGCCGGTGAGGTGGTAGGTGTCGCCGTACCGGACCACCAGTCGGCGGTCGCACAACTCCCGGCCGGCGTCCGCGTCCTGGGACCCGCCGGTGACGGGCTCGAACCAGGCGGCGGGCAGCGGCGTCGCGAACGTCTCCAGGGCGACCAGGACCCGGCGGGCCGGTTCACTCAGCGCGACCGCCAGCGCCTCGGCCTGGTGCAGCGGCGTGAGCTGTTCCGGGTCGACGAGGGGTGGCCGGCCGTGGGGCTCCTCGGCGACCCTGGCCCGCCACTCGTCGGATCCCTTGATGAACGCCGCGTACCGGCACAGGCGTTGGGGGCGCCCCTCGGACATCCGGTAGACGTGGTCGAACTGGAGGTTCTGCAGGCCGACCGGTCCGAGCGGCAGCCCCAGCTCGGCGCCGAGGAGTTCCGTCGCGGCGTCCCGGGAGAGCGGCTGGACGTGGTGGACGGCGGAGGAGTCCGGCAGCGTCGCGTACCGGGAGGTGAGCAGGAAGGTGCAGCCGGGGAAGGTCTGGCGCAGCCGGGTCAGATCGGAGCGGTCGAGCGGGCAGTCGATGAGGGTGAGATGGACGTCGGTGACCTCGGCGACGGCGGTGCGCAGCAGCGACTCGTCGACCTCCCGCAGGAACTCCTGCCCGAAGAACACCCCGGCCAGCCGCCGTTCGACGGACGCCAGGGTGGTGTCCGTGCCGGTGAGCGGGCGCAGGATGTGGCCCCGTCTGCCACGCGCCGCGAGGGCGGCGTGCACCGCCTCGGTGACGGCCTTCTTGCCGACGCCCGGCTCGCCGTGGAGCTGCGCCGCTCCCTTGCCGGTCAGGTCGGCGAGGACCTGCGCCACCAGCTCGTCGCGGCCGAAGAGCGGCGGAGGCGGCGCGGTGGACAGCGGGAGGGCCGGGCGCAGCGGGAGGTCACCGAGACCGGGGGTGACGACGTATCCGCCCTGCTGATAGGTGATGTTGTTACGGTTGCCGACCACGACGAGGCCCTTGTTCTCGTCCACCGCGACCGACGGAAGAGGGGCGCCCTCGGGCGGTGTGGTCCCCGGCTCGGACGTCTCGGTCATCACGGCCGCCCGGGCGCCGGAGCGGCGGCGAACACGCCGGGCGGGGTGGTGCTTTCGGAGCGTGGCGACATCGTGGACCCCCGTGGTCGACTCGTCGGTCGCGGGCACCCGCGCGCCGCTGCGTGGGACGCGGTGGCCGGTGGCCGGAGCGGTGCGCCGGGCACCGTCGGCATCAGTACAGCCCGGCCCCGCGCGGGCGGCAAGCCTTTTGCCGGGTCTGACATCCGAAAGGGTGTACGCACCCAAGGGAGCCTCGGAAAGGGGAAGTTGAGGGGCCTCCGGGTGGCCGGGGCGGTGACCCGCTCCCCCGGTCGCAGGCGGCGCCCCCGGCCCGAAGCCGGGAGGAGGCGCCGCCCGCGACGGAGGCGGTGCGGGTGGCCCGGACCCCCGTACCGGGCCACCCCGTCGGTGTGCCGCCGTCAGTGGCGGGCCGCCGCGCTGCGCTGGCGCAGCTCCGTGAGTACGGTGTCGATCAGCGGTGAGTGGTAGACGTCGGCGACCAGGGCCAGATGCTCGTACTCGGCGGCGAGCAGGCCGTCCCCGCCGCCGTGGGCGACGACGACGGTGTCGGCGCCGTGCGGGGGCACATGGCCCACCGCGCGGTTCTCCAGGCCGCGGCGGAGTGCGGCGGCCTCGGCGACGGCCGCCCGCTGGCGGGCGTCCGGCACCACGGCGCGGGCGCGTTCCCCGGCGATGTCGAGGGTGTCGGACTCGACGTGGTGGCGCAGGGAGCGCTGGACGTCGCGGATCTCGGCCATCCGGCGGTTGGCCCGCCACTCCAGGTCGGCGAAGGGCCACCGCCCCGGCCAGGCCCCGCGTTCCATCGTGACCTCCGGGTTCTGCTCGGTGACCTGCCGCCACAGCGGGGTGAGGCGGCGCAGGCGGCGCCAGGCCGTCACCCGGGGACCGGCCGCCGGGAGGGCGAACCCGGCGAGGACGAGGAGCGCCGCGACCGAGGCGCTGAGCGGGGCCACGCCGTTGGAGAGCCAGGGCGCGGGGCGTCCGGCCCAGGACAGGACGAAGCCGAGGAGTTTCGCGGCACAGTAGACCAGCCCGAGGCGGCACCCGGCGGACATCACCCGCAGGCCCCGGGTGAGCCAGGACGCGCCGAGGGTGGCGGCGTAGCGCAGGCAGAGCGAGCCCAGGGCGGCCAGGCTGGCGCCGAAGATGGCCAGGTAGAGACCGAGGAAGAGCATCACCCCGGGGGCGCCGGTGTAGGCGGTGCTGAAGTCGCGGGGGTGCTCGACGGCGTCGGGGCGGCCGACGGCGAAGCCGGTGACGGCCACCGCCCACAGCACCGCGACGGCGGCGATCGTGGCGCGGGCCCGGGTGCGGGCGCGGCGGCGGGCCGCGTCGCCCTCGCCCGCCGCCCAGCGGGCCAGCATCACCTGTGCGCCGACGGCGAAGACCATGACGGCGGAGTAGAGGAAGACCATGGCGAGGTTGGCGATGCCCAGCAGGCGATCGAAGGCGCGGTAGAGGCTGGGCGCGGAGAAGAGGAAGACGGTGGCGACGCTGCCGGTCATCACGCAGGCCAGGCCCAGGTCGGCGTTGGCGCGGTCGCGGAGCCAGGCGGTGGTCTTGTAGCCGACGATCGTCCAGGCGACGGCGGCGAAGCAGAGGTAGAGGACGTCGAAGAGGTCAGGCACTTGGGTCACCGCCGTCGTCGCCGGAGGGCGCGGCCGGTCCGGGGCCCGTGCCGCCGTCGGCCGGGCCGGGACCGTCGTCGGTGGCCGCAGTGTCCGGGGGGTGCGGTGCGGCGGGGCGGCGGAGGTGCTGGAGGGCCGGGCCGAGGGCGGCGGCGAGTTCGGCGGCGCGGCCGTGCGGCGGGGGCGACGGCTCCTGTGTGGGCGGGGCGAGGCGCTCCATCAGGAGGGTGCCCAGGACCTCCGTCTCGCGTTCGGCGGGGTTGTCGTAGCCGTGGTGGCGGGCGAGGCCCGGGGTCAGGCCCATCCGGCGCAGGGCCGTCGCCGCGTCGACGGAAGGGGTCCACAGCCGCAGCGCGTCCTCGGTGAGCGCGGGGTTCCGGTCGTGGCCGAGGAGGAGGTGGCCGAGTTCGTGCAGCACGATGTGGGCCTGGTGCCAGGGCGAGGTGCGGCTCTCGTAGAAGACCCAGTAGGCGTCGTCGGTGGCCGCCGTCATGCCGGAGGCGACGCCGTCGAGGCTCATCGGCACCAGGTGGACGGGGGCTCCGACGCGCGCGGCGACGAGGTCGCACAGGCCCCGCAGATCGACCGTGGCGGGCAGCGCCAGCTCCTTGACGAGCCGCTTGCAGCGCCTGCGTATCCGCCCCACTCGCATGGTCATCCCGTCGTCGTGCGCCCGCCGCCAAGTGGCGAAGAGCCGGTCCGGTCCGTCGGTCCGGGGCAGGTCAACCGTCATCGGTGGCACCACCCCTGCCCGGCAGGTCCATCTGGCGGCGGAACTGGTCGATGATGGTGGTCAGGCTCTCCTGGACGTCGGGCGGCAGGCCCACCGAGCGCAGCGCGATGGCGCGGACCCGCTGATCGCGCATGGCGGCGAGGAAGCGGACCTCCTCCTCCACCTTCTCGGCCTGCGGCTGCGACAGATCGCCCAGGAGATATCCGGCCGGGACGCCGAAGAACTTCGCGAGGGCGCGCAGGACTTCGGGAGAGGGATTGCGCCGGCGGCCGTTGCGCAGCATGGAGAGGTACTGCTCGGTCAGGCGCACCCCGCCGTACTGCGCCGCGTCGCCGCTGATCTCCTCGGCGACATGGGCGTTGGTGTACGGCGCGCCGGGCGGGTGCATGTGCGTGAAGAGGCGGCCCAGCCGGTCGGCGAGGGTGCCGGTGTCCTGGCGCGCCGCGTCGCCGCGTGCCGTCACGCTCCGCGCGTCCTTGCCCGCCACGCCGCCTTCGTTCCCGTTCTCCGCGTGCTCCGTGTGGTCCTTCGCAGCCATCCCGCCGCCCTTCCCCCGTGTCCGGCCGTTCCGTGGCGGGCTGCGCGTGCCGTCGCCCGGCCCGTGCGCGGCCCTCTCCACGGACCCAACGGCGAGTTAAGTCCACCGTCGGGACTCCCGGGCACATCCTGTCACGGCCCGATCACCCGATGCCAGGGGACGCCGGTACCGGAAGGCGGAAAGGGCCATCACTCTTGGGGTGTTGCCCCGTGTGGCCGCCGGTCGGTAGGGTCCCTTCGCGCGGCTCGTCCGGTCCTTAACGGGGAGTTGAGCCCCCGGCTTCACTGGGGGGGCATGGAGCCCGGTCCTCCCCCGACGCGTCGCGGCCTCGCCGGTCACCCCCTTACGGGGGCACCCAGGCGGGGGTGCCCGCATCTCGGCGGGGACGGTTTCATGGCGGGCAGTCGCCGCGGCAGGTCTGCCGTCCGGCGTCGGCCGGCGCCCCATTCCGTGAGTCCCGCCCGGCCCTCCCCGCGTATCCCCGCCTGACGGAGAGGACCTTGCCCCCCATGCCCCCTGCCCTCGTACGCCCCGCCCGGCCCGCGCCCGCCGATCGCGCCACCGCCCCGGTCCCCGCCGGAGGTGCCGCGTGCCCCGCATGACCCTGAACGTGTACCGGATCGACCCGACGACGTCCGCCCGGACCGAAGTCCGTTACGTGGACGTGCCGTTGGGCGGGGCGCCGCCGCACCCCGCGATCAGCGCCGCGTTCCCGCCGTGCCGCTGCGCGCGCTGCCCCCGCCACCAGGAGCCCCGGCCGGGCACCGGGCGGCACGGCACGGCCCGCCACTGACCACTGCCCCCTGACCGCCTCGCGGCGACCCTCACGGCCGCGTCCCGGGACGTTCCTCCCCCGTCCGGGCCGCGCCGCCGCCGCGGGGCCCATCCGCCGACCGCCCCCCTGAAGGCGGTCGGCCCGGGAGGGGGCGGGCCCGGGAGTTCCCCCGACTCCGCCCTGCGGGCCCGCCCCCTCCCTCCGCACCTCTCCCCCTCAGCACCGGACGGTTCGCCGTCCGGTGCTTCTTGCCGTTCCGGGCACCGTACGGAAATCCCATCAGCCGTCAGTTAATGGCAAGTTGATGGTTCGTTACGCCGGAACTGATCTACGCCGCGGACTCTGGTCCGCGTGCAACCACTACGGCAGAGCAGCCCAGGACAGGACACCGTCCACGGTGTCCTGCGGCGACATGCCCGGAGCCATCCGGACCGCCCGTTCCTCTCCTTCCTGGACGAGTCGGGTGCGGTCACGACGATCAGCTACGGCGAGATGGACCGCCGTGCCGAGCGGATGGCCGACCTTCTGGTCAGCCGGGGCATCGGGCCCAGCAGTCGCTTCCACGTCCATCTGACCAATCGTCCCGAGTTCTTCGACGCGTGGTTCGGCGCGGCGAAGGCGGGCGCCGTCATGGTCCCCACCAATCCCCTCTCCACCGCCGACGAACTCTCCTACGTCCTCGCGAACGCCGAGTGCCGGCTGAGCCTGACCCAGCCCGAACTGCTCACCGCCGCGCAGGTCGCCGCCATCGACTCGCCCTGCTGTGAGCAGCTGCTGATAACCGGGGAGCAGTCCCTGGAGCGGGCGCTGGCCACGGCGCCGGCCCGGCCCGCGCAGCCGGTGGACGATCCGTCCGCGCCGCTCGGCGTGCTCTACACCTCCGGCACCACCAGCCGCCCCAAGGGCGTCGTCGTCCCGCACACGGCGTATCTGCACTCCGGCGAGGTGGTGGCCCGGCAGCTGCGGCTGCGGCCGGAGGACCGGCAGCTGATCGTGCTGCCGTTGTTCCACGGCAACGCGCAGTACTACTCCTCGATGTCCGCGCTGGTCACCGGCGCCTCGATCGCCCTGACCCCGCGGTTCAGCGCCTCGCGCTGGTCCGAGCAGGCGGTGCGGCTGAACGCGACGGTGGCGAGCCTGTTCGCCGCGCCGATCCGGATGATCCTGGCGCAGCAGCCGTCGGCGCACGACACCGCGCACCGGCTGCGGGCGGTGCTGTTCGCGCAGAACGTCACCGACGCCCAACTGACGGATTTCGAGGGCCGGTTCCAGGTGCCGCTGCTCCAGCTGTACGGCATGACCGAGACCGTCGCGCCGCCGCTGATGAACCCGCTGCACGGGAAGCGCCGCAACCAGAGCATGGGCCGCCCGGTGCCCGGCGCGCGGCTGCGGGTGGTCGACGAGCGGCTGCGGGACGTCGTCCGCGGCCAGAGCGGCGAACTGCTCGTCGGCGGCGTTCCGGGGCGCACGCTGATGACCGGCTATCTGGGCAATCCGGAGGCGACGGCCGAGGCGCTGGGCGGCGGCTGGCTGCGCACCGGGGACCACGTCCGGGCGGACGCCGACGGGTTCGTGCACTTCGTGGACCGCGGCAAGGACGTCATCAAGCGCGCGGGCGAGAACGTGTCGTCGAGCGAGATCGAGCGGGTCGTCAACGCGCACCCCGCGGTCTTCGAGTCGGCGGTGGTCGGGATCCCGGACCCGATCCGGGACGAGACGGTGAAGGTCTTCGTCGTACTCAACGGTCAACACCCCTTCACCGAGGGCGAGTTGATCGAGTGGTGCACGGAAAGGCTGGCGTCTTTCAAGGTTCCGGGGTGTGTGGAGGTCGTCGAAGGACTGCCGCGCACCTCGGTAGGCAAGATCCGCAAGCATCTGCTTCGCGGTCGCTGACCCGGGGGGGGGGGGGTGGGGGGCCCCCCCCGGGGGGTTTGCAGGCCAAACACGAGGGGTTGGACCTGTTTATTTAAGCCCCCGCGGGGGGCGCGCCCCCACCCCCCC
>NZ_JBHYGX010000003.1:42935-49478 GCF_042739975.1 Streptomyces sp. NPDC059080 | reverse complement strand
TTTATAATAGACTGGTGTGGTGTTGGTCTATGTAGTGCGGCCCACCTGGGTAGGAAACAACCGCAAGCAATTGCTTGGGGGTCGGTGCCCGGGGGGGGGGGCCCCCCGCCCCCCCACCGGTGGATATCCATCCATCAACATGAGGAGTATCCATGGAATTCAAGCGCGCCGTCGGTACGCGCCGCACCACCCGCTACTACCAGGCATGGCGCCCGGTGGAGAAGGAGAAGGTCCAGAAGATCCTGCAGGCCGCGCGGCTCCAGTCGCACCACGGCAACGCGCAGGAGGTCCGTAGGGCCGTCGTCGTCACCAAGGGCGAGACCCCGGACGCGGTGCGCGACGGTCTGATCGACGCGGTCTACAACCAGCCGCAGGCCCACCAGGCGCCGGTCGCCATCGTGTGGTGCACCGACATGGCCGGGTGGGAGCCGCTGCGCCCCACGCTGCTCAAGCTGATCGAGGTGGGCGCCCTCACCTCCAGCTACGGCTGGTCCGAGGAGTTCGTCGACAGCGTCTCGATGAAGACGCCGGACTTCAACGTGCTCGCCGGTGACATCGAGTTCGCGAAGTGGCTCAGCTCCTTCGAGTGCGGTCTCGGTGTCGGCTCGGCGCTGCTCGCCGCGACGGACGAGGGCCTGGGCACCGGTCTGGTCACCGGCCGCCGGGAGCAGATCCGTGAGCTGCTGAAGATGCCCGAAAGCGTCATCCCGACCCAGATCCAGCTGGTCGGCTACTCCGCCGAGGGCGCCGAGGCGGGCGGCCAGCGGCCCCGTCCCGACTTCGAGAACCTGTACTTCGACGGCACCTGGGGCAACAGCATCCAGAGCGACCCGTCCGTGGTGCAGGAGCTGTCCGACGCCGGGATGATCCAGGCCGCCGCGCCGCTGCCGCACCGCAAGGCGGAGCTGCGTGCCCTGGCGGGGATGTTCGGTCTCCCCGAGTGAGAACCGAGCTGATGTCGGAGGCTGCGGCGGCGCCCGGTTCCCGGGTTCCGTCGCGGCCTTCGGCCCACCCCGACGGCTCCGCGGAAGTCCGCCGCCTGGCCCAGGCCCGCATCCCCACCGCCCACGGCGAGCTGCGCTGCGTGGCGTACGCGGCGGCGGGCGGCGTGGAGCATCTGGCGTTCGTGGCGGGCGAGGTGTCCGGGGCGGCCGCCGCGCTGGTGCGGCTGCACAGCGAGTGCGCCACCGGGGACCTCATGGGGTCGCTGCGGTGCGACTGCGGCGCGCAGCTCGACGAGGCGCTGCGGCGGGTCGCGACCGAGGGCACCGGCGCCGTGGTCTACCTCCGCGGCCACGAGGGCCGCGGCATCGGCATCGCCGCCAAGCTGCGCGCCTACCAGCTCCAGGACACCGGCCTGGACACGGTGGACGCCAATGTGGCCCTGGGGCTGCCCGTGGACGGCCGGGACTACGGCGCGGGCGCGGCGATCCTCCACGACCTGGGGATCACCGGCGTACGGCTGCTGACCAACAATCCCGACAAGGTCGCGGCGCTCGCCCGGCACGGCGTACGGGTGGCCGACCGGGTGCCGCTGCTCGCCCCGGCGCACGGCGAGAGCCTGCGCTATCTGCGGACGAAGCGGTCCCGGATGGGGCACCTCCTCGACGGCCTCGACTCCCCCGCCGGGACCGGAACGCCCACCGGGCCCGGCAGCTCCGACCAGCCAGCAACCATGACGACGGCGTCGGCTCCTGCGACGGCGCCTGCTGAGGAAAGACCATGACCGACACTGCCTTTCACGAACTGATCACCGTCCAGCGGTATGCGGCACAACTGTCGGACCTCGACACCAAGGACCGCAACGCCCGGCTCGACACCATCGCCGAGTTCGCCGAGTTCGTCGGCCGGACGCCGGACGAGATGATCGCGGAGATCTTCAACGAGGAGACCCGCAAGTACCGCAAGCGCGGTTTCTACAGCGACCGGGTCAAGGAGTTCTCCGCGGCGCTCGACGGCCCGCGCAACCGCCAGCTGGCCCGCGGCAACGTCATCCGGTCGTTCTTCATCGCCAACGGCCGCCGGATCCCCCCGGAGCAGCCGGACTGGATCTGAGCGCCGGTGCGGGCCCGTCGCGGGGCCCGCACCGCCCGGCCGCCGCACACCACGGGGCGGCCGGGCCGACGCGCGTGACCGCCGACCCCTCGTGCAGCGGCGCCCGCCCGTGCTGCCGGCCCACCTGAAGGGAGCAGACCCTTGCTGCCCACCCAGAGGCATCCATTCGACGACCTGCTCGGCATCCGCTACGAGGAGGTGTCCGCGGGGCGGGTGCTCGCCTCGCTGGTCCTGTCCCCGCGCATACACGGCGCGACGGGCACGGTGCACGGCGGCGTACTGGCGGCGCTGACGGAGAGCGCGGCCTCGGCGGGCGGGGCCCTCAACGCCGGGGAGGGGGAGGTGGCGGTCTGCGCGGACACCCAGATGCACCATGTGCGCCCGGCGGTGAGCGGAACGCTGCACGTCTGCGCGGTGCCCGTCCACCGCGGTTTCACCCAGCAGATCTGGTCGGCGGAGGTCTTCGACGACCGCAACCGGCTGGTGAGCTGCGCCACGGTGCAGTTGCTGCATATGGCGCGGGACCGGGCGGCGGCACCGGCCCACTGATGGTCCGCCGAAGCCGTACGGCCTGCCCCCGGGAAGCCCGGGCAGGCCGCGGCGTTTCACGCGTGGTCGGCCAGCAGCTCCCAGGCCGGTTGTCCGGCGACCGGGTCGGCAGGCAGCGGCAGCGACACCGCGCGCACCTGACACACCCTCCTGGAGGGGCTCACGGTGTGCCCCTCCAACTGGGGGTACCTTCCGCACCCGCCCTTCGGCATGCTCATCCGCGATGACCGACGACCAAGGAGAACAACGGTGATCAGCCGACTGCGGCCGCATCGCTATGGGTGGATGCCGCAGGACACGAGCGGTCTGGAACAACTGACCTGCCGGGAGCGGGAGGTCCTTCTCCTGGTGACCCAGGGCCTGTCCAACGCGGAGATCGCCGAACGCCTGGTGGTGTCGGCCGCGACCGTCAAGACCCACGTCGGACGGATGCTCGCCAAACTCCATCTGCGCGACCGCGTCCAGGCGGTGATCTTCGCGTACGAATGCGGTCTCGTGCAGGCGGGACGGGAGCGGGCCGGCTGAACCACCGGGCGGGGCGGCACGGGCACCGGCGGAGCGGCCGGACCGCCCCGCTCGGCCCGCTCGGCCCGCTTCGGGCACCTCAGCCGACCAGCTGCATGTCCCGTGGAGCGTCATCGGCGAGCAGGATCATCCGCTGCAGTTCCCGCAGTTCCCGGGACGGTTCGAGGCCCAGTTCCTGCCGGATGGCGTCGCGGGCGCAGCGGTAGGTCCGCAGCGCCTCGGCGCGCCTGCCGGAGCGGGACATGCAGAGCATCAGCTGCCGGTAGAACGCCTCGTGCAGCGGGTGCCGGGCGAGCAGGGAACGCAGGACTCCGGCCATCTCCTGGTACCGGCCCAGGGCCATGCCGGACGTCACGAAGAGTTCGGCGCATTCGATGCGCGCCTCCTCCGCCCACCGTGCGCAGCCCCCGACGACCGGGCCTCCGGCGGCGCCGTCCAGTACCGTCCCGCGGTGCAGCGACAGCGCGGCGCCGAGCAGGCCGACGGCCCGCTCGTGGTGCCCGGAACGGGCGGCGCGGCGCCCGTCGCTCAACAGGGACTGAAAACGGTGCAGGTCCAGTTCGCCGGGGTCGAGGCGCAGGATGTAGCCGGGTGCGGTGGTGGCGATCGGGGTGCCGGGGCGTCCCGGGCGGGTGAGAATCTTACGCAGTTGGGAGACGTGGACGTGGAGGGAGGCAGTGGCGCGCCGGGGCGGGGCGCTGCCCCAGATCTCGTTGCTCAGCTCGTCCCGGGAGACGACGTGGTTGGCCCGGATGAGCAGCGTCGCCAGCAGGACCTGCATCTTCGGTGCGCTGACCGGCACGACGGCCAGATCATCGGTCACCCGTAGCGACCCCAGAATTTCGTACCGCATGAATGGCTCCTCGCTCTCCAGCCCACATTCCGTCACTCCCGTGCACGCCGACGGTCGCGGCGCGGAAAGAGTTTCCGGCGCCCTGGATTTCGCTCCTCCGGGCACCTGGAACGCACTTCTCGCATTCCCTTTTCGAGCACCTTGTCGCGGGGAGCGCGGTGGGTCGAAAGTGTTCCTCCGCACCGGGTGCGCATCCGACCGTACTCTTTGCCGCCGCACATACCGTCGCCGCTCAATAACGTTCCGTCAACTTAGCCGCGTGGCACCCCTGCCGTGAACCCCAGTCTCACCGCCCGAACCCCTAGAGGGACATCCCTGAAAAGGGGTCCCGGGTCATTTCCCGCCGGTTGACAAAAATCGCGTAAATATCGCGAAGGATCGAGCCGGCCATGACGGCGACAACGATCTCGTCCGGTGCGCTCTCCGGCACCGGGCCGACGTGCGGGGATTTCCGGACGCCCTTGTCCTCGGCGTCGCCGAACATCCCGACGTCCTCGGCGCGGAGATGAGCGGCGAGATGCTCGCTCATCAGCTCCAGTCGTTCGAGTTCTTCCGGTGTGGCTCCGCCGAGCAAAGCTTCGGCCAAGGAATCCACGGCTTTCTTTCTCCCTGAGGTGATGCGCACCCACCACGCGATCCGCGGGCCGAAGAATAGCGAGGCCGTTTACGTGGGCGGGGCAGTGGCGCGCGCGTATGCCTCGCCGGCCACCACCGGCCCGGCGAAGTCCCCGTCGAGCCGTAACGCCAGACAACCCCACGCGATGCCCTCAAACCCCTATCACCCCCTACAGTCCGTGTCCCCGGAAAAAGGAGTCCCGGGGAATTTCCAAGAAATCGTCCGCACATTCCGGTACCCCTTTTCGGGGGTCCCGGTTTCCACGTTTGAATCCCCTGACATCCAGAAAACGTGGGCTCCCGGTACGCCGCATACGCCACGACGCCGCACCGAGGATCCGGTGCGGCGTCGTGGCGTATGTGTGGTGTGTGCGACGCGCCTCGTCCGCGCGGCTCATGCCGTACGTGGCGGACTGCGGGGAGCCGTGGGGCTCAGCGATGCCCGGCAAGCTCCAGCAACCGGGAGAGCAGTCCGGCCTCACGGAGCCGCTGCAAGGGCAGTTCCCCGAGTATTTCCAGCACCTGCTCATCATTCAGCCCGGCCGCCAGATCGACCGGGTCGGCAACGTCCCCGGCAACAGCGGGGCCTGACGCAGCGACGCCCGGCTCCTCCTGCGGGACCGCCTCCGGGAGCGGCCCCGCGGGCTCGGTGAGCGGGGCCGCCGGGGGGAGGGCGACCGGCGGGAGGGGCTGGCGGACGGCGGTGGGGGCGAGGGCGTCGGCGATGTCCTCGGGGCGGAACCCGGGCCGGGTCGCGAGATGCACGCTCATCCGGGCGGCGCGGGCCCGCAGCGTCGCGGCGGCGTCCGCCGGGGACGTGGCAGGCTCGGCGTCGGCCCGCCGGACATCGGCGGCGCCCGGCCGCACCCCGCGCACGGCCGCACCCGACGCGGGCGCGGGCCTGCGGGCCCAGTCGGACAGCACCAGATGGCAGGTCCCGCCGTCGCCGTACGCGCCGACGCCCGCCAGCACCCGTTCGCTCCCCCGGCGCGACAGCGGCACCACGGTCCGGCCCGCCCCTTCCGGTGCGCCGGTCCACACCGGTGCCTCACCGGTCACATGGGCCGAGGCGCGCAGGCACAGCACCGTCTTCAGGAGCGCGGCGGCGGCACCCTCCGGACGCGGACCGGCGTCGGCGGGCAGCGGCTCCCGCACCGGACGGCCGCCCGACGCGGCGGGGACCGCGCTCCGCACCGGGCTTGCGGTGGCGGCCAGTTCGACGAACCGGACGGCGGCGGCGTCGACCCGGGCGTGGGCGCGGGCCCGGCGCGCCGCCTCCTCCTGGGCGGCGCCCGGCCCGGCGGTGGCGCCGCCGTCGTGGTTCACGGCGCCGCCGCGTATCAGGCAGTGCACGGTGTCACCGTCGACGAGCGCCCGGCGCAGCGTCTTGAGGACGAGGAGCCCGCCATCGGCGTCCTCCGCCGCGACGCCCGAGGACGCCCGGCGGACGGTGATCCCCCCGGCCAGCGCCTCGTCGCACTCACCGCCGCGCAGCGCGAGACAGGCGAGGTGGACGGCGGTCAGCGCCGAGGACCGCGCGGTGTCGACGACCAGGCTCGGACCGCGCAGGCCCAGGGTGGCGGAGAGCCTGCTCGCGAGGGTGGAGCGGTCGGCCCCGGCCGCGCCGCGCCCGGTGGACCGGGGGCACTCCGAGGCACCGATGAACACGCCGGTACCACTGCCCGCCAGGCCCTCGGGGAGGATCCCGGCGCTCTCCAGGGCCTCCCGGGCGAGGTCGACGGAGAGCCGCTGCCGCGGGTCGGGGGCGCCGATGTCCTCGGCGGGCACCCCCAGCGTCTCGGGGGGCCCCCCCCCCGCGCCGCCCGGGGGGCGCCGCGCGCCCCCCCGCCGGGGGCCCCCCGACGCTGAGAACAACCGCGGGTCGGGGGTGAGGGGGGGCCCGGGGCGGCCCCCCCCCCGCTCGGGGGCGCCCCGGCTCACGGTCG
>NZ_JBHYGX010000003.1:0-42925 GCF_042739975.1 Streptomyces sp. NPDC059080 | reverse complement strand
GGGGGGGGGGCGGCGGCCGCGGGCGGGGGGGGGCGGGGCGGGGCCCGGGCGGCGCGGGGGGCCCCGGGGGCGCGCCCCCGCCCCCCCCCCCCCCCGGCCCGCCGGACGCCCCCGGGCCGTCGTGGAGCAGCCGCCAGAAAGTGTCGGGGCCGTCCACCCCGGGGAATCGGCAGGACATTCCGACGACCGCGATGGCGTCGGCCTCCTCCGGCGCGGTCCGCCCCGCGTCCGTGTCCGCCTCGGAAGCGATACCCATCTCATTCCTCTCGCTCGCCGCGCGCCGCGGCCGGATGTCCGGCGGGCGGACCGGCCGCCCTGCCGCCGTTCCGCTTGTACCCGCCCGCCGCTGTGTCCGTGTTCCGGGACGGCTCGCGCCCCGCTCGCCCAACTCGGTGATCAGGACCGCCGTCGGCCCGATTCGGTTGCCTCCGCACCAGGTGGGAAAGGCTCCGCCCGAAGGCGTCGCACCGTCTCCTGCGGCCGTCCCGCCGCCCCGTGGTTCCCCGGAGCGCTCCGCCCTCCGGTCGCCCGGCGGTGTTCCGTTTCCGGCCCGGGCGGGACCACCGTGGTACGGGCCCGGCCGCCCGCTCACCGCGCGGCCCTGGTCGTCCCCCACCATTGTTCCAGCCCCCGAACCCGCCACACAGCGCACTCCCACCCCTACCGACCCCTATAAATTCCAGGTGAACAGAGGGTGTCCCCTGAAGAGGTGTCACCACCCGGCACGCGCCGGCGGATCGGCGTCCCGCCCCTCGGCGCCGCCGTCCCCGACGCCACGGCGGACGTCGGGGACGGCCCGGCAACCGGGCGCGATACGGGCGTCAGCCGGTGCACCGCACGGCGACGGCGGACGCCGCGTGGTGGGCGCCGTCGAAGCCGGAGCCGAAGTCGACGCCCTGGGTGTGGAGTTTGACGGCGAGGTGACCGCCGCTGACCTGGAAGGTGCCACCGGACGCCCAGTCACCGCGCTTCTTGGTCTGGTCGACGGTGAAGTCCCCCAGCGCCGTACCGGTCGCGGCGCCGGAAGCGAACACCGAATAGTGGGTCGGGTGCCCGCCGACATGCTTCATGTCGTCGTCCTTGGGCACGTGGACCCGCACCTGGCAACTCCCGGACGTCACCGGCCCGGTGGCGAAGGTCCACAGCGTGTAGTTGCCGTCGTCACCCTTGTCACCGGCCATCGGCACGGAGACGAACGAGCCGTCGCAACCGTCCTTCTTCCAGCCGCCGCTCTTGTGCGTCGTCCACCCCGCGTCGCCGTCGGCGTAGGTGCCGTGCTCCTTGTAGCCGGTGGACTTGTCGGTGCAGCCCGGCCCGGCCATCGCGGTATAAGTGGCGGAGTCGCCGCCCGCCGGGGCTCCGCCCTGCCCGCCGTCACCGGAACCGCCCGACGCCGCACCGCCGTCGGGCTGCCCCTGATGGCCCTGCGGCTGATCGGCACCCGGCACCACTCCGGCGCCATGGCCCTGCCCGTCGTACTCGGACGCGGCGGCCGGCGGCTTCCCGTCGTCGTCGTGGTGACCGGTCAACTGGGAGATGAGGAAGGGGGAACAGAGGAGCAGCGCGCCGGCGATGCCTGCGGCGGCCACCATCGGTTTGGACAACCGGCCGCCCGTCGCCACCAGGCCCGTCGCGGTGTCGGACTCGGCCGACGCGACGGTCGACGCGGCGGACGTGGCAGCCGTCGCCCGGCCGGAGCCGGCCGCCGTCTCCGTCGCCCCCGCGGTCGCGGCACGCGAGGCGGCGTCGGGGAGGCGCCGGGCGGCGGACGTGGGGTCCGCGGAGACGACGGGCACGGTCGCGCCGTCCGTGGCGGGCGGCCTGCCGACTCCCCTGGCCGACGGCGCGGCGGGCACGTCCGCCGCGGCCGCTTCGACGGCGGTGGCCTCGCCGTCCGCCGCCGGCACATCGGCCGAATTCCGCTGCGCGCCGCCCCCCTTACGGGACTCTTCCGGCTCCATGGGCGCCATCATCTCCTCTTCTGCTGTTGCTCTGCGTGGATGTGTGGACGTACGGACGGGGAGGGCCGGGCGGCCGTCCCCTACGGGACGCGTCCGGGACCTGCCGTGGTGCGCCGCTCGGGCAGCGGCCGGACTCCCGCGACGCGCGCGCCACCGCCCGCGCGCCACTGCCCGCGCACAACCGGCCGACCCCGTACGGCACGCGGTGGGTGTCAGGGCCCATCTTCGTACCTCCGCCGCTTGGTGCGGTGCGGGGTGACATCGCCGTCAGGCGGCTCGGGGCTGTCCAGGTCCATGTCAGTGGTCTCCTGGTCCACCGGATCCGTGGCCCCGGGCCCGGAGTCTCCCCCTACCGGTGAGGGCTCGGACCCCGCGTCGGGCGTCGACGGGCCACCGCTCAGCACCTCGAAGATGTCGGCGCCGCCCTGCCCCGTCCCCCGGTCGGACATCTCGATGTCAGCGTCGGCGCCGTCGCCGTGGGAGGCAGCCGCGGCGGGAGAGGACGGCTCCGCTCCGTCCTTCTCGATCCAGAAGTCGCGGACGATTCCGGCGGTATCCACCTGCACCTTGATCGACAGGTCGTCGTGGCCCGGCACCTCATCGGTGTGGTACTCGGGTGTCGTGTTCCAGGCCCGGCCCCGACGGGCCACACGGAAGGCGAGGAGGCGGGCATCGTCCGCGGTGAGCCCGGCGGGCAGGTCCTTCAGATCGGCCTCCGTCTTGTCCCATGCATGCGTACTGAACTTGTGCCGCCGCTGGGCGAGCAGGTACGTGACGGTGTCGTGGCGGGTGGCGTGCGGCGCTTCCTTGTCGGCCGGGTAGGCGTCCAGCAACAGCGCCACCTGCGGATCTGTGGTGAGACTCTCCACAGAACGGTTGAACAGCGCTTCGACGACCGCCTCCCGGTCGTCGTCGGACCGCCAGCCTCCTGGCTGGGCCGGATCCGGCATCGGTGTCTGCTGGAGGGCGGCGGCCAGCAGAGCCCCGATGCTCGGTCGGGTCAACGCGAAGCCCAGAAGACGTTCGGCGTTCTGCTCCGGCTGATGCTGCTCCTCAAGGAGGCCCCTGAGTTTCCAGAACGTCTCATCCTGCAGGTCACCGGGCCTGCCGGCCATGACGATCTTGAAGCGGATCAGCGGGTACCCGTCGCCCCGGCGCTCCTGGTTGTACGTCCGGTCGACCGTGGCCTGGGCCTGCTGCACCAGCTCGGCCACCGAGCGACTGTAGCTCCCGGGAAGGGATTCCGGCACGGGCAGTGCGGCTTCGAACAGCAGGGCCAGGTCGCCGTCGTGGAGCGCGACGTGCGAGACGGAGAAGTCGAGTGTCGTCCCGTCCTGGAGCGGCAGCGTGAGAGGCTGCCGCTCCGCGCACACGTTCTCTTCGCTGCCCCTGGACTCCCAGGTCAGCCGCGGTTGGTGCGGGGCGGGCCGTACCCAGACGTGCCGGCCTTCAAGGGTGTAGCCCTGGATACGGACGCCGTTGCTCTCGCCCGTCCACAGGTATCCGGCGTGGGGCCGGTCGAGTTGGCCCATCTGCCAGAGGAACCGGCCACTGTCCAGGGCCCTGGTGTGGGCGTCCTGGACCGCGTTCCACAGCGTGTCCGCATCCCAGTCCCGCGGGAAGAGGAGGTGCCGCCCACTCCTGTCGGCATCGGCGGCCGGGTGCCACGGCGTGGCGTCGGCCTTCTCGGTGGCGGGGCGGATGGTCGCCTTGAGGAACCGCACCACGGTGAAGACGGTGCCGTTCTGGTTACCGGCCGACGGCTCTTCGTACCAGATGCCTTTCGCCATCGGGATGGTGTCGTGGAAGAAGTGGTGGCCGCCGACGCCCTTGCCGCGGTCTCCGTAGAGGACGAACTTTTCCAGGGTGGGAGTGATGCGCGGCATGTCGTGGGGCAGGGAAGCGGGCAGTTCGTCTCGGAAGAGGGGCGCCTGGAGGGGGCGCCCGGTGCCCGGGTCGGTCTGGTCCTCGTGCGGCACGAAGTCGAGGAGGGTGCCGGTGGCATCGACCACGCCGCGGATGCGCAGGCCGTGGTAGATGCCGTCGAACTCGGTCTCGTCGGTGGTCGTGTCGGGGGTGCCGCCCCGCCTGCGCCAGTCGAGATATGCCTGACGGGCCGTGTGGACGACCTCGTCCTCGGTCATGGTGTCGGGGAACATCAGCACCGTCACATCCGACTCTTCCGGCTGCTCTTCCGGCTTGGCCGAGGGGCTCAGGAGGTCGCCGGCCGCGCTGTGGTGGGCGACGTGGTCCTTGGCGCCCGACGGTCGGCTCCGGAACGTCGCCAGGTAGGTGTGGTTGGGCCGCATCGACCCAGCGACGCGCCGCGGACGTGCGCGGAACGTCGAGTGGTTGCGCGGCGCCAGCCGTCCGGGCCGGTTGGCGTCGGGATCGCCCCACAGCACCTTGTGCCGCACCTCCAGCGGAACGGTGCCCCCGCCGGGGGCGGAGGGCCCGGACCCGGGGGTGTCGCCCACCGCGGCGTTCACCTCCTCGGGCGAGAGCAGCAGCGCCTCCGTCGGGACCACGCCCCGCGTCAAGAAGCCGGTCAGAGAGTCGCTCCAGCCCGACGAGGGGTGTTCCTCGCCCGTCCTGCGTGCCTGGGCGAGCTCCGCCCGTACGCAGGATGCCCAGAGCATCGCGAGGTCGTACGACGACCACCGCAGGTTCGGGGTCGTCCGATGGATCGCGGACGGCAGCTCCGAGCTCGGGACGCGGTCCCACTTGTCGACGAAGGTCGACGACATGAGCGAGCCGTCCTCGTCCGTGGGGCGGATCCGCGTGTCCCGGTACCAGTCCGCGGCGCCGAAGTCGTGCCCCCACTCGTGCGCGATCACGTCCGTCCTGGTGTTCGCGAACCACGTGGTGTTGTTCTCCCGGCCGGAGCCCGGATACAGATGCACCTGATGGTGGGCGACGGCCTTCTCCCCGACGAACTCCACGGTGAAATGCACCAGGTCACCGTTGGGGAAGCGGTGCCCGACGTTGTGGTACAGCATCAGCGCGACCGCGGACTGGTCCTTCTTCCGCTCCGCTTCCTGCGGGGTGACCCCCTCGTGGCGGGTGAGTCGCGCCCGGATGGCAAGGCGGCTGAGCCGGCTGCCGTCGCCCAGCTCGAAGCGCCGCAGTTCGAAGCGCTGGGCGACTATCGGGCCGAGCGAGGTCATCCACCGCCAGAACGTCACCGAGGGAGCGTGCACCTGGAGGGGCGGGAGCGCGGCGACGAGCGGCACCGCCTTGAACCGGATGCCGGGGTAGAACACCACCTGGCCACCCCCTTCCGGCGTGACCGTGCGATCGAGGTCCGGTGCCCTCTCCGAGGAGACGATCACACCGCGGGTACCCGGGCGGAACAGCACCGGCCCCGTGACACCTTCCCGGAACAGGGCGGACGTATCGACGGTGTCGAAACCCTCGAAAGTGACCTCCATGTTCCCGGAAGGGCTGTGCGCCGACTGCCCCGGACCGTGCTGCCCGGGGGCCGGGTCCTGTGCCGGTACCGCGGTGTCGAACTCCAGATTCAGCTCCTCGCCGACGTGGAACGGCATCTGCCGGACGGACATCAGCCGCTTGACGGGCCCGGTACGGGTGGGCAGCAGCCGCATACCGGCCGCGGCGACGGAGGCGGTGGCCACGGCGTCGAGGTCGCGCTCGGCGAGCAGCTCCCGGAAGTCGTGCGGGAGGGCTTTGACGGCCAATTGGGCGACGGCGGTCAGCGCAACCCCGGCCCCGGGCGCCGCCGTGCCCTGCCCCAGCCGGTCGGCTGTGCCGCGTTGCGGGTCACCCATCCGCAGATAGAGCCGCCTGTAGTCGTACGCGTCGAGCACATCGTCCCTGGTGAGGCGGGTCAGCGGATCATCGGCGAGCAGCCAGCCCTGGCGCCAGCGCTGCTCAAGGATCTGCTCCCCCTTCAGGGCCTGGTACCCCTGGCGGATCTGATCCCGCGTCGCGAACAGCCGCGCCAGCTCTTCGTAGCGCTCCTGGTGGACACCCTCGTAGCGGAACAGCCCGACGACGTCGTGCGTGCGGGCCAGGCTGCGATTGCCGTTCGCGTACCAGGTGGAGGCGAACTCCGGGCCGGCCGTGTGCACGGCGGCGTCCGGGGTGAGCTCGCCGTCCGCGTACGGCACGGAGGCGTACGCCTGGAAGAACTGGTGGAGTTCGTGGAAGAGATCGCGCAGACGGTCCGCCAGGGTGTCCGGGAGCGCGGTGGGGATGTTGTCGTCGTCCCGGCCGGAGAGCCGGGACTCGACGGACACGAGGTGCTGGAAGACGTCCTGCGGTCCGGCGGCACCCCTGAAATACGCATCGAACACGCGGCGGGCGTCGAGCGCCTCCAGCGCCGTGCGGACGGCTTCCTTGCCGCCGAAGACGTCGCTCAGCGAGGAGAAGACCTCCTCGACCGGCAACCGCTCGAAGTTGTCGTCGATCCGCACCTCGGCATCTTCCAGCAGCGTCGCGGTCAGCAGCGCGTCCACGGGCAGGGCCCGCCCGGCGTCCTCGCCGGTGGGCGGCCCCACCAGCCGCAGGAATTGCCGGGCCCGCTTGACGGCCTGTTCCGTCCGGAATTCCAGCAGGGAGTCCTGGGAGTAAGCAATGCCCAGGAGCGTCCGGGCGAGTTCGGGGTCGGCCGTTCGCTGGAGATGGTCGAGCAATTGCTCGGGGCCGGCCCCGGAGCGGCGCAGTTCCCTCAGGGCCGGGACGGGCGGGGGCGTGGCCTTTTTCCCGGACGGTCCGGTCCCCTTGACCGTCCACGGCGTCACCTGCTCGGCCAGGAAGCGGGCCACGGCGGTGTCGCGGTGCGGGCCGTCCCAGCCGTCGATGAGCGCGGAGTGCGCGTCGAGGAACGCGTCCAGCTGCTGCTTGCGCTTCCAGTACGAGACGTGTCCCTCGCCGGGCAGCCGCGGCGAAAGGGTCCGGGCGGTCTCCGGCTGCCGCGACTGCTCCCAGGTCGCCAGGTGGGTGCGGAGCTGACGCCGCGCGTCGTGGGAACGGGTGAGGTCGCCCTGCGCCCACTCGTCCGGAGTGGGACGCGGTTCCAGCTCCTGGCTCAGCGGGAAGGGCACCTCCGGGCCGGGGAACGTCGCCGCGGTGGCGGACTGGGCGGGCGGCGCCGGCGTGGCAGCCGTCGCGGAGCTGCGGAGCGTCTCGTTCGCGTGGCCCGCGGCGGACGCCGGGCGGTGCGGCGCCGCACCGGGCGCGGGTGATCCACCGGTGCCGGGGCCGCCGTTGCCCGGCCCGCTGCCGCCGCCCGGGGTGCCCGGTTCCTGGGGGCCGTCCGTGCCCGGCGCACCGGCGTGGCCGGCCGTTTCGTGCGAGGCGTCCGCGAGAGCGCTGAACTCCTTGTCGCGGCCCAGGGCGGCGATGCCTGCCGCCTTCCAGCGCTGCACCGCCCTGTCCCGCAGTCCCTGACGGAGCGTGTGCCACTGGTCCTCGCGCGTGGGCACCGGGGCCTTCCGGCGCAGAAACCTCAGGTTCTCGTCGATCTGCACGGCGCTCGGCTCCATGCGGAACAGGTGGTACGCCACGTCGTCGAGGTCCACGCCGTTCTCCTGCCGGAAGAAGGCGTGGAGGCTGGTGTCGGTCCCGGTGCCGGGCAGCGCCTCGTCCACCGTGAAGGTCAGGGGGAGCTCGGTGCCCGTCACCGTGTGGTGCACCTCGTGGAGATGCTCCCGCAGCTTCTGCACGGCGGAGCGGTACTGCGCGTCGTCGATGCCGCTTTCCGCCGGAGGCCGGGGCACCGTGACGGACAGCTCCATGCCGAGGTCGCCGTCCGGCGACAGCACATACCGGATCGCGCCGGGCACGTCGCGGTGCGGCGACAGCCACACCCGCGTCGGGGCACTGTTCGCGGCGGCGTTGCGGGCGTCCCACCGGCCGGTCGGCTGCAGGGCGTGGCGGGACGGCCGGGCCCAGACGTGTTCCCCGTCGCGCACGAACCCGTCGATGCGCACGCCGTTTCCGATACCGCGCCAGAGGTAGCCGCCGTGGTGCGGGGTGACCTCCCCCGTCTCCAGCGCATGGGCATGTCCCCGTTCCAGAGCCGATTCCAGCTCTTCGGACGACCACCGCACCGGGAAGAACTCGATCAGCTCCCCCCGGTCGGGGGCGTGCTCCCCGACCGGGGCGCTCTCCGAGCCGGACGGTTCCGCGGCCGCGGCCGGCGGGGGCAGCTGCCGCACCCGGACCTTCACCACGCCGTTCGCGTCCTCCCAGGGCACCCACTGCCGCGTTGCCGGGTCCCCCTTCTTGCGCGGCTGGTACGCGAAGCCGCCGCTGTCCCGGTCGTCGGCGTTCGGGAGCGTCCGGGCGGGGACGCCGCGGGCCGCATCACCGTGCCGGAGGCGATGCAGAAAGCCCTCGGTGACGCGCGGCACCGGTGCCGACCGCGAGGACGACGGCCCCGCTTCCCCCGGCCCGGGGCCCTGGGAACCACCACCCCCGGAAGGCCGCTGCGACATGCCGCCCGGCACGCGGGTCAGGCGGCGCCCCTCCGAGTCGATCCACGTCGCGGCCCGCCGCCGCTCCTGCTGCTCCTGCTCCGTCTCTCCGCCGCGGGCTGTGGCCAGTTCGTCCTGCCGCTCCTTCGGGAGCAGCGCCAGCGCCCTCTCCCGTTCGCGCTCGGAAAGTTCGTAGGCACGCTGCCGTGCGGCCTCCGCCCCCTCGTCGAGCAGAGCGTCCAGCACCTCTTGGCGTGCCAGGCGTGTGGCCTCGCGCCGGGCACGGGTCTCGGGCGTCCCCACACCGCCCTCGACGATCACCGGCGGCCATTTCAGGAGGGCGTCCGCCAGGGAGAGCAGCTGCGCGTGGGCCGGGTCGTCCGGCGCCCGGCGCCGGCTCATGATCTGCTCCACCAGCTCCTGTGCGGACATCCCGGTCCTGCGCGCGCGGTCGAGGACTTCTCCGGGCCGGGCCACCTGCCCGTGCAGCTCGCGCAGCGCCTCCTGTTCCTCCTCGCTCCGGGGCTCGGTGTCCCGGGCCCCGGGCTCCGTGGTGCGTGTGCCGTCGTCCGTCCGGTTCTGCTCGGTGAGCAGCCCGAAGATCTCATCGGGGTCCGGGTGGGGGCCGGCGTGGGTGAGGGCGGCCCCCGTCTCCTGGGCGGAGGCGGTGGCGACGCCGAAGCGGTCCTTGTGTGCGCGTTCGTGGGCGAGCCAACGTGCGGCGTCGAGGTCGTCGGGGCCCCAGGTCTTCCGGAACGTGGTGAACCAGTCCTCGCGGGTGCGGGACCCGATGTGCCGCAACTCGTCCTGGGGGACGGCGCGTCCGGCTGCCGCGCCGCCGAAGCCATCGGCCCAGGCCCCCAGGCCGTCGGTGGCGCTGACCTCGAAGAGCAGCCGGGTCTTCAGCTCACCGCTGAGGCTGCCGTGGCCGTCCGTCCAAGCGGCGAACGCCTCGTGGAAGGAGCGCGCGTCGCGCTCCGCCTCCGGCGCACCGTGCTCCGTCCCCGCCGTGCCGTACTTCGCTCCCGGCCCCTCGGAGGCGGTGTCCGCGGCCCCGCTCTCCGTACCCGTCGTGCCGTTCGTACCGTTCGTGCCGTCAGGGCCGTCAGGGCCGTCAGGGCCGGCGGCGGTCGGGTCCGTCAGCAGCCGGGAGGGTGTCTGCCGAGCCGTGCCGAAGACCGTGTCGGGGGTGAAGAGGGCGTCGAACTGTGCGGTGACGCGGTCGACGTGCTCGGTGACGAAGCGGTCCCGGGCGTCCGGTGCCAGGTACTCGGCCTCGTCGGCGGCGAGCTGTTCGGCCTCCGCGCGGGCGGCGCGGGCCGCCTCGGCGCGGGCCGTCGCGAGCGCGATCCGGCGCCGTACCGTCTCCGGCCGGGTGTACTCCTCCAGCAGGTGGCCGATCTCTGCGGGGTCGCGGTTCTTGTCCTGGGCCCAGGCGTCGAGTCGCTGGTGGAGCGCGGCGCCGAGCGTGCGCGCGGCGGTGCGCCGTGCCTCCATCGAGGCGGGCTGCTGTCCGTGCAGCGCAAACGCTCCCCCGAACTTCGCCTTGATCTCCTCGGGTACCACCTCCAGGGCCTGCTGCCAGGTGTCCGCGGCCTGCTCGACCGCCGTGACGGCGTCCTTCGCCGCGGTCTCCTTGGCGATCTGCAGCTCCACCTCGCGGTGCAGCTCCACCTCGCGGGCCCGGCGTCGGGCGTACCAGCTGTCCTGCTCCGGGTCGCCCTCGGTGGGCCGCTTCCTGCTGCCCGGAGGGCCGTACAGCTCCTGCCGGTCCCGGTCGTACGCGTCCCACCACCGGCGGCGGAGCCGTTCGCGGCCGCCGTCGGAGAGCGGCGACGGCGCGTCCGACTCCGTCTCCCGGGCCACGGGCCCGGCGCTACGGGTGACGGACCGGAGCGTCCGCTCGACGTACTCCTCCGCGCCCCGGCGGTGGACGGCGTCCCGAAGGGTCTCGTCGAGGGTGTGGTGCAGTGTGGTCAGGGCCGTGTCGAGCGCCGCGCCCACCGGCTCCGCCTGTGCCCCCAGGTGTTCGGTCAGTACCTCGGCACGGAACGCGCCCTCGCTCAGTGCGTCAAGGGTGGCGATCAGCTGCTGCGGGCCGGTACGCAGCGGTCCGGTGCCGAGGAGTTGTTCCAGGAGGGCGCGGGCCTGCTGCTCGAAGGCGTGCTGTGCCTCGGTGAGCAGGGTCTCCCCTCGGGTCTGCGGCAGGTGCAGGAGGTGGGCGTCGTCGGGGTGCGAGGTGGCGGCACCGGTTTCGGTCTCGTCCAGCAGGGCCCGGGACTCCGGGGTGAGGCCGTCGCGCCAGTTGCCGAACGCCGCCTCGGACCAGGTGCTCAGGTGCTCCACGCCGTG
Source organism: Streptomyces sp. NPDC059080 (assembly GCF_042739975.1). NCBI lineage: Bacteria > Bacillati > Actinomycetota > Actinomycetes > Kitasatosporales > Streptomycetaceae > Streptomyces > Streptomyces sp. NPDC059080. The sequence continues at coordinate 32,172 of NZ_JBHYGX010000003.1, read as the reverse complement.
CTCGATCACCCAGGCGCGGTCGAGGTGGGCACGGAGGTTCTCGGGGGAGGACAGCGGGTCGTGGCGGTCGAGGGTGAGGTGGCGTGCGGCGAGTTCCCGCACCTGGTCGTGGAGGCGCCGGAGGACGGCGGAGTGCTGCTCGGCCTCGGCCTGCGACGCGCCGCCCCGGCCCTGCCGCTGGTGCGGGATCAGCCGGTGTGCGTCGGTGGGGACGGCTCCGCCCCCGCTCCGGGCGGAGCCGAACCGGTCGCCGGCCCACTGGTCGAAGACGCTCGTGAAGAACTCCGCCCGGGCCTCGGCCCGCTGCGCCTGCGACAGTTCGCCCTCGTACGCGCCGGCCATCCGGCGCTGCTCCGCGCGCCAGTCGCCGGCGCGCTTCGCGGCATCGGAATGCTCCGCCCACGTCGGTGCCGGGGTGAAGTGGCGCGCGGCCTCCTCGGACGCGGTGAACTCCGTCAGCAGGTCGGAGTGGAGCGTGGTGAGGAAGTCGTCCAGATGCCGGCGGAGGACCTCTTCGGGCGCGGGCAGCGGCCGCTGGGCGGCCAGCAGCTGCTCCTGGACCCACTCCTGCCGCTCCCCGTCGGTCAGCGGGCGCAGCGGGCCGCTGTCGTCGTGCGGCAGGCCGGTCGGCGAGGTGTCGCCGCCGAAGTGACCGGCGAGCGGGCCGTCGGCGCCGAACACCGCCTCCCACAAGGTCCCGGAGCCGTGCGGTTCGCCGCCCGGGGCGTCGGTGACGCCGGCGGTGTGCCGGGCCGCGCGGATCCGGATCATCCGGTCCACCAGGTCGGTGGCGGGGTCCGGCAGGACCTCGGTGCCGGGTCCGGTGGCGGTGGGGTGCCCGGTGGCCGGCAGGGGCGTGCCGGAGTCGGTGGTGACGGGGTGCGGGACGCGCGTGGACGGCGTGTGCTGCGCGGTGCCCTGGGCCGGTGTGACGTTGTTCCCGGCGGTGGGCGCCGATGTGCCGCTTTCCGTGGCGTGAGCCGTGGGCGGCTGCGGCGTGGTGGCGGCGGTGGGCGGGGTGTGGTCGCCGGTGGTGGGGGGCTTCCCCTGCGTGCTGCTGCCGGTGGTGGCGACCTTCTTGGGTGACGGCACCGCCGCGGCGTCCTGGCCCGGCCTGGGCGTGGCGCCGGTGCGGACAGGGTCGTGGCCCGCGTCGGCCTGCGAAGCGGTCCGCTGCGGGTGCGGTGCGCCGCTCTGCGGAGTGTTCGCCGACGGTGCGGCGCTCCGGCCGGGGGCGCCGACGTGCTGCTCCGACGGGGGCGCCCCCGCGGCGCCGGTGAGGTGCGTCGCGGGAGTGTCACCGTCCGGTCCGGTGAAGCCGTCGTCCGAACTGTGGGTGGTGAAGACCGTGTCGGTGTGGGAGACCGTGCTGAAGGTGTCGCTGTCGGCGGAACCGCCCGTGCCCGCGCCCGGGAACCCGGCACCGGAGTCGTCCTTGTCTCCCCCGGAGTCCTTGCCGAAGAACTCCTTGCCGTCCTCCGCCCCGGTCAGGGTGACGGAGTCCGAGGTACTGGTCGTGGCGATGCTGCCCGTGTCCGACAGCAGCGGAGCGGTCTCGTCGTTCACCACAGGCGAGCCGAACAGGCTCTCCTTGGCGGCCTTCAGGCCCCCGCCCACGGCCGTCACCGCCGGGTTGACGACCTGGTCGTGGACGGCCTTCAGACCGCCGCCGACCGCCGCCATCGCCGGGTGGATGGCGTGCTGGGTGATCGGCGGCATGACGTACTCACCCAGGCCACGGCCCGCGGCGCCCGTCACCATGCCGCCGAGGAACGCCCCGCCCGTCGTCTCGAACGTGCCGTTGTAGGTGTAGTTGACCACGGCGTCGGAGAGCGCGTTGTTGGCGCCGTCGGTCATGGTGCCCGCGGCCAGTCCGGCGAGGCGGTAGCGGAGATCACCTTCGAGGTGGGTGCCGAGCACGTCGCGGATGGCCTGGGGGACGCCCTCGCCGAAGAGCGCCTTGCCCTCGGCGCCGAGGTGCTTGGCGGCCACCTCTTCCGCCGAGAGCGGCAGCTCCTTCCCGGCGCCCGCCCCGAGTCCCGTGGCCGCGCCGGGCTCCACGCCCTTGCCCACGCCCTTGGCGGCGCCCCCGCGCACCTCGCCGATATATGCCTGCGCCCACTCCTTGCCGAATGCCCTGGCCTCGTCCGCGGTCATCGCCCTGCCCCCGGCCGACACGGGTGTGCCGCCGAGGTGCTTGGCGAACAGATCACCGGTCTTCTCGGTGAAGGCGTGCGCGATGCTGCCCTTGCCGCCCTCGGTGCCCCTGCCGAGGGGGCCCTTGCTGAACAGGCCCTTCCCGAAACCGTTGGCCAGTTCGTTCTGGGTGTTGCCGACGAGACCGGCGAAGTCCTTGGCGAACGCCTGCCGTTCGGCCTTGCCGAGCCGGCCGACGGGGGTGACGGTCGCGCCCTCGAAGAGGTGGCCGAACTCCTTGCCGAGCGCGCCCTTGACGCCGGTGCCGATGCGGTTGCCGATCCACTTGCCGATGCCGACGCCGATCAGGTCGAACGGCGCGGCGACGGCGCCGCCGATGGCCCCGGCCACCGTGGCCTGGCTCAGGAGGTCCGTGTCGATGGCGTCGCGGTGGCCCTGGCCGATCTGGATGCCCTGGATCACGAGGTCGACCGCGCCGCCCACTCCGGCACCGATCACGGCCTGCGCCGCGATGGAGCGCAGCAACGCCGCGATCGCGTTCATGATGAATTCCTGGACCATCGCGTACTCGAAGCTCAGACCGAGCATCACGCCGGGGCCGAAGAAGAAGCTGAGAGCGGCCATCGCGGCCTGGATCGCGATCATCGCGATGGCCTGGCCGATGATCGACCACTTCGTGTGCTCCACGTCCGTGGCGGTGTCACCGGCGTTCGTGGCGAGCTGCTCGCACTGTGCCGCGGCGGCCGCGAGGATCGGGTGGTCTCCGGAGGAGAGGTACTCCACCCAGTTGCCGAACTGGTCCGCGCTCGCCCCGCTGAACTCCCCGTTGATCCGCTGGGCGACCTCGATGAAGTACTCCCCGGCCTGCCGGAAGTCCCCCGCCGTCTTCCGGTAGGCGGCCTCGGCCTCGCGGAGCACGTCCTCGTCGGCCTGCGGCCATTTCATGCCGATGGCGTTGAGGAAGTCGATGACGTCCTGGGACGGCATGAGGGCCACAGCGGATCCCTTTCTGGTGCTGCTGTGTCGCGGGCGGGGCCCGCCGCGTGGAGCATGGCGGAACGCGGCAGGAGTGCGGGAGAGGGCGCGTCGGGGAACGCTTCGGACGGTGCGTCAGGGGGCGCCCGCGCCGCTCGCTCCGGCCGTCCGGATCGGGGCGGCGCCGGACGAACGGAGCCGAGGTGCAGGCACCCCCGGGTCACGTCTCCGCGTCACCTGCCGCGAGGCGAGGGTCCGCGCGCCGCCCGTCGTCCTGAGCCGCCTCCAGCACGTCCCACGCCTTGGCGAGCTGCTGACTGTCGTTCTCGGCCGCTTCGAAGAGCCGCATGACGTCGTCGCCGTCCTCGCCGGTCTTGGCCGAGACGTCGGACATCAGCGAGACGACCTTCCGCAGCACCTCCGTGGCCGGGTCGGCGATCTTCGTGTACTGGTCGTGGATCTCGTCGTTCGTCCCCGCCCCGTTCTTGTTCAGCGTGGCGATCTGCTCGACGTCGGCGCGCAGGGTGTCGATCTGCGCGGCCAGTTCCGGGTACTCGGCGAAGATCCGCCGGAGATCCCGGGTGGTCCTGATCTCTGTCACGGGTTCCGTCCTCTCTCCGTCACGGGTTCCGTCCTCTCTCCGTCACGGGTTCCGTCCTCGTGGTCGTCGCACCGGCTCGGGGCGGGCGCGGGTCTGCACCGCGACCGCCCCGGGGGGCCCGCCGGGCGGCGCCGCCGTCCCCGGCGCGCCGTGCTCATGTGCCGCTTCCGGCAGGGCAGTTCGCGGACGCGGACGCCGCTGCGGGCACGACGCCGCCCTTGGCGAGACCGGCCGGGTCCAGGCTCGGCCCGGTGGGCAGCAGCTGCACCAGCGGGCCCGGGACGGTTACCGGCCGGGCGTTGTCGTAGCCCAGCTGCTTGGCCGCCGCCGGGGGAAGCGGGTAGACCGTGCCGGAGTCGGTGACGAGGTAGTCGGAGGCCCCGGCACCCGCCGAGGACAGCGCCCGCACCAGTGCGCCGCCGCCCGGCCGCACCCAGACCCGGTCCGACGGCAGGCAGCCCGCCTGGACACCGGGCTGGTCGTTGGGGGCACCGGCCGGGACGTCCTTCGCGTCCAGGACGGCGATGCCGGTCGTCGGGCCCTTGGTGCCGTCGCCCGGGGTGACCTTGGCGCAGACGTCCTGCGTACGGTCCGCCACCGCCAGGCGCGGCGCCGTCGCGGGCAGGCCCTGGGCGAGCGCGTTGCCCAGGCCGGAGGACGCCTGGTGGGCCTGGAGATCGGCGGGGCCGATGCCACGCACCTCGACGGTGGCGCCGTCGTACGCCTCCTTCTGCGTACGGGGGTCGCCGCGCAGCAGGTCGAAGAGGAGCGGTGTCAGCGGCACGAGCCCTTCCTCGCGCAGCAGGTAGCGCTGGCCGCCGGAGCCGGTGAAGAGCTGGCCGACGCGGCTGGGCGCACCGGCCAGCTCAGGGCCGTCGCCGCCGCGGCCCGGCACCGGGGGCGACGCGACGTCGGTGCCCGCGGTCAAGGTGTTGAGGAAGTCGTCCTTGACCGGCAGGGGGTCCTCGTCGGCCCAGCCCAGGGCGGAGTGCGCACCGTGCTCGGTGTCGATGCGGTGCCGCGTGCCGTGCCAGAGGAGCTGCACGCCGCCCGACGGCGCCGTCACGAGGGTCCCGGTGCCGTCATCGAGGGCCTGGCCCGTTTCCGTGCCGCCGACGGCGACGCTCAGCAGCGTCCGTTTCTTGCCGTACGCGTCGGTGGCGCTCCCGGAGCACGCCAGCCAGGCACCGGTGTCCAGGGCGTCGGGTGCGGGGACGGAGTCGGGTGCGCCGACGATGCCGACGGGGGCGCCGTGCGGGGTGCCGCCGAGGGAGGCGGCGCTGACGTGCTGCACGGTCATCCGGGTGCCGGCGATGAGCTTCGCCGACGCCTCATTGAGCACCGGGTGCAGGGCGCCGTTCGCGTAGAGGTAGCGGCTGGTGGAATCGTCGACGAGGACGAGGGTGCCCGGTGTCTTCCACGCGGTGGCACCGCCCGGGGAGACGACCCCGTAGAGGGTGACGCCGATGGCGGCGAGCACCGCGACGACGGCGCCGCCGAGCAGACCGCGCTTGGTGCGGGCGCTGGGCGCGTCCGGGGCGTCGGGTTCGACGCGGAGCATGCCCGCCGAGAGCCGACTCCTCACGAACAGGTGGGCCTGGACCTGGTCCCGCCTGGATTGCATGTCATTTCCCCTTCCCCGGCCGCATGGCGCGGCCGGCGGTCGCCGATGCGGCCGGATCAGCCCTTGATGGCGCGCAGTTGCTGGTAGATGCCGGCGACGAGGATCGTCAGCGGAACGAGGACGACGGCGGTCAGGGTGTGCAGCACATCGCCGATGCGGCCCCAGTACGGCACCAGGCGGCGGCCCGGCACCGTCCAGGCGGCGACGGCGGAGACGGCGCCCGCAGTGAGCAGCGCCGCGGCCAGCATGAGCCGCGCGGGAAGGGCGACGCCCGCCGCGGTGAGGGTGGCGGCCAGGGCGAGTCCGTAGACACCGGGCACCACCATCGCCAGCCGCTGCCACAGGCTGCCGAAGTGGCGGGAGTGCAGCAGCAGAAGCACGCTCAGCACGCAGGCACAGGCCCGGGGCGGCCAGCCGTCCGCGGCCGGGGCGGTGAGGAGGGTCGTCAGGCAGGCGACGGAGACCAGGCCCAGGGCCGCGTAGAGACCGGTCATGTAGCTGTCGGCGAGGACGGCCCGGGAGGCGACCTGCTCGGCGGGGTGCGGGGCGATGCCCTCCTGGAGCTGGTCGGCGTTGGAGGGCAGGACCGGCAGCCGCAGCCCCGACAGCCGGAAGCCGAGGCCGGGCACCAGGCCACCGCAGACCAGGACGCAGAGGACGGCGATACCGGCGGCGTGCGCGAGCGGCAGCCCGGCGACGACTCCGGCACCGCCGACGGCGACGAAGAGGGTGGTGGTCAGCGCGCCGAGGAACAGCGGGGCGCACGCCGCGACCGCCGACAGTGCCAGCACGGAGGCACCGGCCCCGGCCGCGCCCGCCGCCAGCAACCGTGCGCCCAGCAGGACTTCGGGCTCGCCACCGGACGGCACCAGTGCCCCGGCGAGCGTCATGTAGGGCACGGCCATGATGCCGAGCACCGCGCCCGCGGCGGCGTCGCCGACGGCACGGGAGGCGGCACCGGCGCAGACGATGAGCAGCAGCGCCAGACCGGCGCCGATCACGGCACGCAGCACGCCCGTTCCGGGCAGCGCGAGGATGACCAGGCCGACGGCGAGCGCGGTCGCGGCGAAGCCGAGGAGCAGTCGGCGGGTGAGTTCGGGCCGCCAGGAGTCGGAGCGCTTACGCAGCGCCTCGCCCACCCCGTCGACGAGGTCGTCGTAGGCGACCTCGGGCAGCGTCTCGTTGCGCGGGCGGAGGTAGAGGGTCTCGCCGTCGCGCAGTTCCAGGGTGCGCGGGGTGCCCTCGTCGTCCAGCGGGGGCCCGCCCAGACGCTGGACGGCCCAACCCCCCTGCTCCAGGCCCTTTTCGTGGAGGTCGTCGCCCGCGTAGTCGACGAGCACCGGCAGCAGGTCGGCGACGGGCACATCGACGGGGACGCCGATGTCGAAGGCCCTGTCGGAGGATCGGACGGTGAGTCGGCACAGGCCGACAGTGGTGTCGCTCACGGCGGCTCGCTCTCTTCGCCCGGAAAACCCTCCGGGCCGGCACGGATTGAGGGAAGACTATCGCTACTGGTTATCGGTTGAGCGGCTACAGAGGGTACTCCCGGGGGGTGCAAGGAAATTCGCGAGGCCCCGTTCCACCACATGAGGAACTCCACCGGGAGCGGGCTTTTCGTAAAGGTGCGTATGCGAATTCTCCCGCATCGAGGCGAGGTGGAGTACACCCATCCCCTCCGACATCAGGCGCCACAACGCCGTTCACACCGGCCCCACTCACTCCCGCACCATCCCCCTCACCCCCGGAGCGACACTCCTCCACCTCTTTGCTCAAGCACACAGAGACCCCTTTCCTTCCGCTCCCCCAGCCCCACTGACATCGAAAGGGGAAACCTTTCCTGCGCCGCACGGGAAGACGGGTGAGAAAAGCCGCTGTGCACCACCCCCAGATGGAGGGTTTGGGGTGGCGAATTCTCGGCACGAAGGGGCAAGAAATGGCGTGAAGAGAGGGCGGGGAATAGACATGCTGCAGAAAAGCGCCCCCACGGGAGATGCCGCGGGGGCGGGCAGGGCCGGGGACCGTACCCGGTGTCCGGGCCATGGCGGTCAGGCACCTGCGGAGGCCAGGCCCGTGTCACCTGCGGAGGCCGGGCCCGTGTCGCCGGTGGTGGCGTCCGGAGCGGGGGCCGACAGCCTGCCAGGGCGCCAGCCGCGCCGCTGCCCGCGCGGAACGGCGGCGGCGGCGAGGCCCAGCAGCGCGATCAGCCCCGCCGACACCCCGGCGATCGTCCAGGCGCGGTGCTCGGCGTCGCGCGAGGGCGGTGCGGGCAGCCGCAGCGCCATGGCGGGATCGGCGCCGTCGTCGCGGCCCGCGCCGAGGCTGGCGGTGACCGCCGAGCCGGGGTCCACGGTGCCCGAGCCGACCAGGGAGACCGCGCCCTGGTAGTGGTACGCCGTCCGCTGCAGCCGCGACAGGACCTGTGGCGCCGTCAGATCCGGCCGGTAGGACCGGACCAGCGCAGCGGCACCCGCCACGACGGCCGAGGCGTAGTCGGCTCCGCTGCCGGTGAAGTGGCCCCCGCCGCGCGGCCCGACGCTCACGACGTTGTCGCCAGGGGCCGCGAGGTCCGGCGCGGTACGCGGCGGCTGTTGCTGGTCGGGCAGGCCGTCGGGCGGGGCGAGGGCGGCCACGGCCACCACGCCGGGCAGCTGTGCCGGGTAGGCGGCGGGCGCCGCCTTGCCGCTGTCGAGCTGCTGGTTCCCGTAGGCCGGGGCGACGATCAGGACGTCCTTGGCGCGGGCCGCCTGCACCGACGCCGTCAGCTCGGCGCTGCCGGACGCCAGCGCCACCGGCACCTCGATCACCTGCGCGCCGCCCGCGACGGCGGCGTCGATCCCGGCGGCGAGGTGGTCGGGGGTGGTGGTGCCGTTGTCGGCGGTCGCGCGGACGGACAGGATGTGCGTACTGGGTGCGATCCCGGCGAAGCCCGCGTCGTCCGGTTTCGCGGCGGCGATCAGCCCCGCGACGAACGTGCCGTGGCCGACGCAGTCCTTGCCGGCCGAACCGCCTCCGGCGACATCGGGACCGGCCTCGACCCGGCCGGCCAGCGCGGGCGTGCCGTGCGCGTCGACGCCGGTGTCGATGACGGCGACGGTCGCGCCGTCGCCCTCGGTCAGGTCCCAGGCCAGTTCGGGGCGGAGCACGTTCTGCGCCCATGGACGCCCCGAGATCTTCTTGGCGGAGGGCTTGGTGCAGGAGCTGCCCTCCAGTCCCCGGGGGATGGGCGGCAGCGAGACGTCTCCGGGCCCGTCGGCCGCAGCCGGGGCGGCGGCTGCGGCCAGCAGGCCGAAGGCGGCGAGGAGCGTCAGGGCCCGTCGCCCGCCCGTGAGCCGGGGGCGGATGCCCCCGCGGGCGGTGAACCGGGCAGTGCTCTCGCGGCAGTTGTCCACCAGCGGTGTTCCCTACGTAGTCGTCACCCGTCGCCGCGCATCCCTGCGCGAGGCGCGCGGTCGTGACCGTGGGCGGGACGCGGTCCCCGTCCGCCACGGACCCCCATTCACCCAGTTCCGGGCCGCCCGCCACCACCTACAAGTGGGGGGTATGGAGCGGCGATTTCCGGTCGGGGTGTCCGGTGCCCGCCCGCGGTGGACGGCGGGCGGGCACCGGAGGTGACAGCGAACCCGGCGGTTCAGAGATGGGCACTCGCCAAATCCTCCGGCAGCAGTCGCCGCAGCTCCTCCACCCCCGCCTCCGGCATCCGGCTCAGCCGGCCCGCCTGCCGGGTGACCATCGCCTCCATCACCTTGCGGGCGTAGCGGGCGTTGCCGAAGTCCTCGCCGCGTTCGACCAGCTCGAAGTGGCGGCGCAGGCCCTCCACCGTTTCGGGGACGCATGCGTAGCCGTCCCGTTCGCAGGTGCCGAGGACGATGGAGAGGAGTTCGTCGGTGGTGTAGTCCTCGAAGTGGACGGTACGGGAGAAGCGGGACGCCAGGCCCGGGTTGGAGGCGAGGAAGCGCTCCATCTCGCCGGAGTATCCGGCGGCGACCACCGCGACGTCACCGCGGTGGTCCTCCATCAGCTTGACGAGGGTGTCCACCGCCTCCTGCCCGAAGTCGTTGGAGGCGCCGCCGGACGGGGTGAGGGTGTACGCCTCGTCGATGAAGAGGACGCCGCCGCGGGCCCGGGAGAAGACGTCGCGGGTCAGTTGTGCGGTGTGGCCCACGTACCGGCCGACGAGGTCGGCGCGGGCCACCTCCACGAGCTGGCCGCGTGGCAACACGCCGAGGGAGCCGAGGAGTTCACCGTAGAGCCGGGCGACGGTGGTCTTTCCCGTGCCGGGCGGTCCGGCGAAGATCAGGTGGTGGCCGACGGACGTGGCGGGCAGTCCGGCCGCCTGCCTCCGGCGCGCCGTGCCGAGGAGGTTGACCAGGTCCTCGACCTCGTTCTTGACCGCTTCCAGGCCGGTCATGGCGCGCAGCCGTCCCAGCACGTCGTCCAGTGCCTCGTTGTCGTGCTGGACGGTGCCCGCGCCGACCGCGGCGGCCGCCTGCTTGCCGACGTCGGACGGGACGAAGGTCGTCAGATCGTCCTGGGACACCTCGGCCATCTCCGCGAGCCGGAACGCCTGCCGGTCCACCATCTCCTCGAACACCTTGCGGGCGGCGCGCGCATTGCCGAACGACTCGTCCTTGTGCATCCGCTCGAAGTGCACCGCGAGCGCCTTCTCCGTCTCCTCCGCGAGGGTGTAGCGGTGCGCCTCGCACTGGTTGCGCACGATGGTGACCAGCTCGGGGACGGTGTAGTTCTCGAACTCGATGGTGCGGCTGAAGCGCGAGCCCAGGCCCGGGTTGGAGTCGAGGAAGTTGCTCATCTGGGAGGTGTATCCGGCGGCGATGACCACCACGTCGTCGCGGTGGTCCTCCATCAGCTTGACGAGGGTGTCGACGGCCTCCTGGCCGAAGTTGGCGCCGCTGCCCTCCTGGGCGGTGAGGGTGTACGCCTCGTCGATGAAGAGGACGCCGCCCATCGCCTTCTCGAAGACCTCGGTGGTCTTCAGCGCCGTACCGCCGACGATCTTGGCGACCAGGTCGGCGCGGGAGACCTCCACCAGATGGCCGGAGCGCAGCACGCCGAGCGCGGCGAGGATCGAGCCGTAGAGCCGGGCGACGGTGGTCTTGCCGGTGCCGGGCGGGCCCGCGAAGACCACATGGCGGGAGTTGTTCGGCACCGGCAGCCCGGCCTCGCGGCGGCGGCGGGCCAGCCGGTTGAGGTTGACGAGCATGGTGACCTGCTCCTTGACGCCCTGGAGGCCGACCAGTGCGTCGAGCTTGGCCAGCGGCCCCCGGGTGTCGGCGCCGCCGCCCGGGCCCGCGGCCGCCACGGCCGCGCCCCAGATGTCCGGGTCGGCGTTGTCGCCGCTGGTCAGGTCCTCGACGCTGATCTCGCCGTCGGGTGAGGTCTGGCGGACGCCCGCGCCGCCGTTGCCGGTGGCGGTGCAGCCGGTCACCCGGACCCGCTTGTCGGTCTCGACGCGGGCGCCGTCCCCGGCGTTGTCGGTGAGGCGGCAGCCGTTGAGCGCGCCGCGCGCCTTCGGGCCGACCCGTACGCCGTTGGCCTTGGCGTCGTGCACCCAGGTGCGGACGGCGGTCAGTTCGGCCTCCTCCTCCAGGGCGACGCCGTCCTCCCCGGCGGCGGCGATCTCGCAGTCGAGAAGGGTGGCGGAGGCCCGCGGCCCGACGAGGACACCGGCGCGTTTGGCGCCGCGTACGGCGGTGGCCTGGAGGGTGGGCCGGGCGCCCTCGGCGAGGGAGACGCCGCACCGGCCCGCGCCGGTCAGCTCGCCGTCCTCGATCTGGGCACGGCCGGTGGACCGCACCTCCAGGGCATGGCCCTCCGGGTCGGTGACGGTCACCCGGCGCAGCACCGGCGCGGCCTGTCCGTCGATGAGGATGCCGGTGCCCTTCGCGGCGGTGATCTCGGCGCGGTCCACGCGGGCCGCGCCGTCCCCGGCGAGCAACAGGCTCTCCGCCGCGCAGCCGCGGAGCGTGAGACCGGTGAGGACCGGCGCGGCGGACTCCTCGGCCACCACGCCGGAGCCCGCGGCGTCCTCGACGGCGCAGTCGGTGAAGGTGCCGCGGGCGTGCCCGGTGACGACGATGCCGTGGCCGTCGCTGCGCTCGACGCGTACGCCGCGCAGAACGGGGTCGGTGTCGCCGCCGAGCGTCACGCCGTGGCTGGAGGTGCCGCTGACCGTGCACTCCTCGACCGTGGCCTGGGAGGTGGTGGACAGATGCAGGCCGATGACGGTGTCGCGCAGGTGGCACCGGGCGATGCGGGTGGCACTGTCCTCCTCCAGCGCGACGGCCGGTTTGCCGGTGGTGATCAGGGTGCAGTCCTCGACGGTGCCGCGGGCCCGGCCGTTGGCGAGGACGCCGTTGCCGCGGGCGTCGCGCACGGTGCAGCCCCGCACGACCGGGTCGGCGTCCTCGCCGATCACCACGCCGGAGCTGCCGAGGCGTTCGAGGAGGCAGTTCTCGATGATGCTGGGGGCGCGGGAGATGTCGACGATCCCGGCGCCCGCCTGGTTGACGACATGGCAGTTGCGCATCGCCAGGGAGCCCTCCTCGCGGGAGAGCAGCGCCGTCCAGGACGCGCCGGTGATCTCGCAGTCGTCCAGGGCGGCCTGACCGCGCGGCACATCGACGACCGGCAGTTCCGTGTCGTCGCTGCGCAGCCGCAGTCCGGAGAGTTTGACGGCCTCGGCCAGCACCTGGACGGCGCTGCCGGTGCGGGGCGCGATGTCGACGGCCGCCCCGGCCTCGTGGGCGACGAGCGTGACCATCTTGGTCACCACGAGATTCTCCTCGTAGCGCCCGGCCCGCACACTGATGACGGCGCCGCTGCGGGCCGCCTGGATGGCTTCTGCGATGGTGCGGTGTCCGTCGACCCCGTCCGGGTCCACGATCAGCAGGTGGCGGGCCAACGCCGCTCCCCCTTCGTCTGGATCGGGTCGGCGACCGTACCGGTCGTGCACCGGGGCGGGTCGGCTCCCTGATTCGGTGTGATGTGTTCGGGCCGTCCGCGCCCGGGGCCGGGGAGGCCGGGCGGCGCGTCGGCCGGTGGCGGCGGAGGGCTCCGGAGCGGCGCCGGGTGCGGCGTACCGTCCGGGCTCCGCCGTGCTGACGAAACCCCGGCACGGCACACCCCAAGGGTGCGGCCGTGGGCCGGTGTTGTTCCCTGATGAGACTGCGGCAGCGGGCCCGCCCGGCCCCGGCGCGCCGGGGGCTGCCCCGACGGCCTGTGCAGCGGGCGCACCGGGTGCGCCGCGCTGCTGCCGCCGCGAAGTGTACGCGCAATTCCCTTACGGGGAACGGGCGCTGAGCGCCGTACGCAGGGAATTGACCCGTTCCGTCCCGTCATACGTCCCGGGGTGCGGAACGGCCCCCGGGTGGCCGGGACGCGGTGTCGCCGGGGGTCGGCAGGGTGACGCGGGCCACGGTGCCGGGGACCGGTCCCCCGCTCTCGATGGCGAGTTCGCCGCCCATGCCGTCGACCAGTCCCTTGGTGACGTGCAGACCGAGGCCCGAGCCCGGGTTCTTCCCGCGTTCCGCGCCCAGCCGGTCGAACGGGACGAACAGCCGGTGCTGGAGATGGCGGGGGATGCCGGGGCCGTCGTCGGTGACGACCAGGGAGAGCCGGTCGCCGTCGGCCCGGGCGGTGCCCAGGACGACGCGGCCGCCGGGGTGGTTGTACTTGATGGCGTTGGTGGCGAGGTTCAACAGGACCTGCCGCAGTCGCCGTTCGTCGCCTATGACGGCCGGTGCGCCCTCCGGCAGCTCGGCGTCGAACGTCACCGACGCCTCGTCCGCCGCGGTGGCCAGCAGCCCGTGCACATCGGCGAGGAGCGGTCCGACCGGCACCGGCTCGGCCCGCAGCCGCAGCGCGCGGGCCTCGATGGCGGCGACGTCGCTGAGGTCGTCGACGAGATCCACGAGGTGCCTGGCGGCGGAGCTCATCCGCTCCAGCGCCTCCGCGCTGCGCTCCGGAGTGAGATTGCCGGAGCGCAGCATCTCCCCGAAGCCGACCACGGCGTGCAGCGGGGTGCGGATCTCGTGCCCCAGCGCGGTCATGAACTGCGACTTGGTGCGGCTGTTCTCCTCCGCGTGGCGCTGCGCGATCTCCGCCTCGGCGCGCGCCCGCCGCTCCTCCTCGGCGGCCTTGCGGTCGGTCTCGTCGACGAGGTTGACGCACCAGGAGGCGATGTTGCCGTAGGCGTCGCGGACACCGGAGTACGTCGTCGAGGTGACGATCGGCTCGTCGTCGAGGCGGCGGAAGCGGAGTTCGAAGCGGTGCCGGTCGTCGGTCTCGGCGGCGACGCCGTGCAGCAGGGAGGCACGGTCCTCGGCCTCCACCAGATCCTGGAAGTAGCGTCCGACCAGGTCGGACGCCTCCCTGCGCAGCAGGGCGCACAGGGCGCGGTTGACCCGCAGCACCCGCCCGTCGAGGCCGAGCAGCGCCATCCCGGCGGCGTTGTCGTCGAAGGCGCGGCGGAAGCGTTCCTCACTCTGCGCCAGGCTGCCGAAGAGCCGGTCGTGGTCGATGGCGACGGCGGCGAGGTGGGTGAAGCGTTCGACGAGATGGCGTTCGTACTCGGTGGGGGTGTGCGGGGTGTCGTGGTAGACCGCGAACGTGCCGAGCACCTGGCCGTCCTTGCCGGGTATGGGCGTCGACCAGCAGGCCCGGACCCCGGCGACGGCGGCGGCCGGACGGAAGTCGTCCCACAGGGCACTGCGGTGGATGTCGGGTACCACGACGGGCACCGCGGTGTACGCGGCGGTGCCGCACGAGCCCGCGCTGGGGCCGGTGTCCATGCCGTCGATCAGCTCGATGTACTCCTGCGGCATGCTGGGGGCCGCGCCGTGGTGCAGCCGCCCGGAACGCTCGTCGAGGAGCAGCACCGAACACTTCGTGCCGGGCAGCAGGTCCTCCAGGGCGCCGGTGACGGCGTCCAGGACGGGCCGCAGCGGTGCGCCCTCCGCCATCATCTCCAGCACCTGGGCGTGGTGGACGAGCAGCTGCGGCATGGCCTCGGCGCCCGGGCCCGCCCCGAGGGAGGCGCGCCGGTCGAATTCGCGCAACGTGACACCTTCTCGGTTTTCAGGGCTCGAAGCGGTAGCCGACACCACGGACCGTGCGCAGCCAGTGCGGGCGGTCCGGGTCGCGTTCCAGCTTGCGTCGCAGCCGGTGGACATGCTGGGTCACCGTGGCCGGCTCCTGCCAGTCGCTGGAGGACTGCCAGACGTGTTCGAGGAGTTGGTCGCGGGTGTAGACGTGGCGGGGCGAAGCGGCGAGGAAGGCCAGCAGGTCGAACTCGCGGGCGGTCAGCTCCACCGCGTCGCCACGCACCGTGACCGTCCGCGTCACCCGGTCGATGACCAGGCCCCTGCGGGCGCGCGACGGTTCGGCGACCGGTTTCTGGACGGGCGCGGTCTCGGCCCGGCGGCTGCGGCGCAGCACCGAGCGGACCCGCGCGGCGAGTTCGGCCGGGGAGAAGGGTTTGACGACGTAGTCGTCGGCGCCGAGGTCGAGGCCGATGATGCGGTCCGTCTCGCCGGACCTGCCGGAGACGACGATCACCGGGAGGTCGGCGGAGCAGCGCCGGATGTGGGTGAGGACGTCCAGGCCCGCGACGAGCGGGAGGGTGAGGTCGAGGAGGACGACGTCGGGCCGTCCCTCCGCGACGGCGTCGAGCGCCGCCTGGCCGTCGGCGGCCGTCAGCACCTCGAAGCCCTCGGATTCCAGTTGCCATCTGGCCAGCGTCCGGACATCCTCGTCGTCGTCCACCACCAGGACGTGAGCATGCGTGCCAGTGCTCGGCAAAGCGCCTCCCCGCATCGATCGAACCGCACTGCGCGGGGTGTCGATCATCTCATTGTTCACCCCTTCGCGTCACCACGCGATCACCTTGAGCGAGCAGTTAAGCAATATTTGATGAACCGTTGCGGTCCAAGTGAGGTGGCCGCACAAGAGTCACTGCCGTGAGTACGAGAACCGCGGATACCGTCGCAGCCGCACTGGCCCAGGGAGCCGCCCGCCACGGCGCCGAGACCTTCCTCGTCGCCGAGACCCCGGAGGGCGGTCAACTGTCGGTCAGCTGGGCCGAGATGGACGCACGGGCGACCCGGACGGCGCGGCTGCTGCGCTCGCTCGGGCTGCGGATCGGCGACCGGCTCAACGCGCACACGGCCAACTGCCCGGAGTTCTACGACCTGTGGTTCGGCGCGGCGCGGATGGGTGCCGTACTCGTCCCGAGCGATCCGCTGCACACCCCGGACGAGCTGGGGTATCTGCTCGCCCGCTCCCGCTGCCATGTCACCGTCGCCCAGGCTTCTTTGCGGGACACCACCGCACGCGCCTGCGTCCAGGCGCCGGACAGCCGCCATCTGCTGGTCATCGGCGGGGACGGGCACGACGCGTTCCACACCGCGCGCGACGCGCAGTCGGACGCGCCGTGGGACCCGGAGCGGGACGGCGCGGGCCCCGGTCCGCACGACCTCCTCGGGGTGCTGCACGCCGCGTCGGGCCCGGGTCCCGCCGAGGAGGTGCGGCTCAGCCACGCCGCGTATCTGGGCGCCGGGCGGAACATCGCCGGCCGGCTGCGGATGCGGCCCGACGACCGTCAGCTGATCGTGCTGCCGCTGTTCCGCGGCAACTCCCAGCAGTACGCGTCGATGTCGGCGCTGGTCAGCGGCGGTTCGATCGCGCTCACGCCGAGCTTCACCGCCGCGCGCTGGGCCGGTCAGGCCGCCACGCTGCGGGCGACGCTCGCCGGGCTGCTGCCCGCGCCGCTGTGCATGCTGCTGGCGCGGGAGGAGAGCGTTTGGGACACCGCGCACGGTCTGCGGGCGGTGATCGCCACGCAGAAGGTGTCCGAGGAGCGGACCACCTCGTTCGAGAAGCGGTTCCAGGTCTCCCTGCTCCAGCTGTACGGAATGCAGGAGACCGTCGCCCCGGTGCTGGCGTCCGCGCAGGCCAGACGCCGTAAGCGGGAGCGCGGCGCCCCCACGCGGCGGGGGCTGGGCGGCCGCACCGGTCCGGACGGGGCCCGGCGAGCCGGTGCCCGGTTAGGGCACGTCCGGGTGGGCCGCCCTCCGGCAGTGGGCGGGCTACCGGGAAGATCATGTGAGATCCGGTCGGCGGACTCCCGCGCCGACCTGCTGTCGTCCCTGAGTGCCGCCGGCTGCCGGCGGCCGAATGAGCGCGCTGAGGCGGAGTGACATGGTCAACGTTGTGGGTATCGGCGGCGGCATCGGTGCATCGCGCCTGTGGCTCACCCTGAACGAGGCACTGGACGAGGCGACACCGGGGCTGCCCTCCCCCCTGACCCTGGTGGTCAACACCGGGGACGATCTCTGGGCACACGGCGTGCGGGTCTGTCCGGACCTCGACACCACGCTGTACGCGCTCAGCGGCCGCCAGGACGTGGAACGCGGCTGGGGCACCAGGGGCGAGACCTGGCGGTGCATGGAGACCCTGCGCGAGCTCGGCAACGACGTGTGGTTCAACCTCGGCGACACCGATCTCGCCACCCATCTGCTGCGGACCTCGTGGCTGCGCGACGGCGTGGGCCTGGCCGAGGTGACGCGGCGGCTGGCGGCGGGCATGGGCCTGCGCTGCCGGGTGCTGCCCGCCACCGAACAGCCCGTCGGCACCCAGCTGTTGTGCACCGACGGCGAGCGCCGCAGCTACCAGGAGTTCCTGGTCCGGGACGCCGCCGCGCCGCGAGTGCACGAGGTGACGTACGCGGGCATCTCCGCGTCCCGCCCGGCGCCCGGTGTGCTGGACGCGCTGGCCGCCGCCGACCTGGTCGTCCTGGGCCCGAGCAACCCGGTGGCGAGCCTCGGCCCGGTGCTGGCGGTGCCGGGGATGCGGGAGGCGCTGCGGGACGTGCGCTGTCCGGTGGTGGCGGTCACCCCCACCGTCAGCCGGGTGCCGTTCGAGGATCCGGGCGAAGCGCGACGGGCGGACAGCAGGCAACGCCTCATGGAGTCCCGGGGCATGACCGCCACCGCCACCGGCGCGGCGGAACTGATCCGCGACGTGTGCGACGTCTTCGTCCTGGACACCGCCGACGCCCAGGAGGCGGACGCGATCCGGGCGCTCGGCCCCGAGGTGCTGGTCACCCCGACGCTGGCGCACGGCGGCCGGGTCCCGAGGTCGCTGGCCGACGCCGTGCTCGACACGGTGAACGCCGGCCGCCCCGTCCGCGGCGCTGCGATCGGGGGCGTGCGGCGATGACCCTCGTCAGCCCGGAGAACCCGGCGGCCACGCGGCGACAGCGGCCCGACGGACGGCCGCGCGGTGAGCGGGAGCGGCCGCTGCCCACGCCGCCGCCGCGGCCGCGGGTGCGGGCCACCGGTGACCTCCAGGTCGGCCTGCAGGGCGGCGGCACCGCGGTCGGCACGTCGTTCACCTTCAGCGGTCTGTCGCACGGCGGCGAGCATGTGGCGCTCGGCTTCGGCGCGGTACCGGCGGGCGGCCGGGTGCCGCTGGTCGGCGTGCACAGCGAATGCCTCAGCGGGCAGGTGCTGGGCGCGCTGCACTGCGACTGCGCGGCCCGCCTCCAGCAGACCATCCGTGCCGTGCACGACGCCGGCGGTGTCCTGCTCTATCTGCGGCAGACCGGCCGGGACTTCGGTGCCGTCGGCGCCCTCGACACCTGTGCCCGGCGGCAGTCGTCGGTGGCCGCCCCGCAGTACCGCGCGGAGCGGGAGAACGGCAGCCGGGTCGTCGCCGAGATGCTGATCGCGCTCGGCCTCTCCCGGATCGCGTTGCTGACCTGCCATCCGGACTGGGCGGCGCCGGTCGCCCGGTACGGCATAGTCGTCGAACGGGTGACGCCCGCCACGGCCGCCCCCCGCCCCGCCGAGGCTCCGGCCCGGCAGCCCGCCGCGTCCGCCGGGGAGGGTTTCCTCACCCCCCGCGAACACGAGGTGCTGCGCCGGGTCGCGCTCGGCCAGAGCAATCCGGAGATCGCCACCGCCATGTACATCTCCCGCAACACCGTCAAGAGCTATCTGCAGAACGTGCTGCAGAAGCTGAACGCCCGCAACCGCGTGGAGGCCATCGCCCGCGCCCGTGAGCTGGGAATCCCGCTGTGAACACGGCCTCCGCGCCCGGCTTAGGGCACGTCCGTACCGGCCCGGCGGGCCCCCGCGGGCACGCACCGGTGCGGAACACCTCCCCGCCCTCCCTCCCCCGGAGCGTCGGCGCCATCGGCAGGGCGCGCGCCGCCAGGACGTCCAGGAAGAAACGTGAAGGAATATCCCGGTTTTTCGCAACGACTGAGTGAGCAGCGATGAACGCCCAGGCCGTCTTCCCCGTCCTGCAGGAGCGCGCGGATGACCTCGCGGCGCTCCGGCAGCTGCTGACGGACGACCGGCTGGGCCCGGCGCGGTTCGCCTTCCTCTCCGGGCCGACCGGCTGCGGTAAGTCGGAGCTGCTGCGCACCTTCGCCCGCCAGGTCACCCACGACGGCGGTACCTACCTCGGCGCGACGGCGTCGCGGACCGAGCATCTGGTGCCGTTCGGCGTCTGGGCGCAGCTCTTCCGCGGCGCGGCCTTCCTGCTGCCCGGCAACGGCGACGCGGCCGGCCTGCTGGACGGTGCGCAGCGCCACGCCGCGGCGGGCGAGGCCCCGGGCGACGGCACCGTCCCGCTGTCGGCGCAGGTCGTCAACACCCTCTGCCTGCCGCTGCTGGACGCCGTCGAGCGACTGCCCGGCCCGGTCGTGCTCGGCATCGACGACTTCCAGCACGCCGACGCGGTGTCCCTCCAGTGCCTGGCGGCGGTGGCCCGGCGGCTCGGCGCGAAGCCCGTGCTGATCGTCCTGGGCGAGGCCCCCGACCTCCCGTCGGCGCAGGCCGTGCTCCAGGCCGAACTGCCCCTGGAGCCGCACTCCCGGCGGCTGCGGCTGCGGCCGCTGTCCCGTCCGGCCGTACGGGATCTGCTGACCGAACACCTGGGCGCGGCGGCGGCCGAACGGCTCTCCGACGCCTGCTACGACATCACGGCGGGCAACCCGCTCCAGGTCCACGGGCTGATCGCCGACAACCGGTGGTCGGACCCGGCGGACGGGGCACCGGCCGTCGATTCCGGGTACACCGCGGCCGTCCTGTCGTGTCTGCACCGCTGCGGCGACGAGGCGCAGGCGCTGGCCCGGCACATCGCCCTCCTCGACGACCCGGCCAGTACCCGCGTCCTCACCCAGCTCGCCGGTGTCGACACCACCACGCTGATGCGGACCGTCAACACCCTCAACAACGCGGGGGTCTTGTCGGGCAGCCGCTTCCGGCACGCGAAGGCACGGGCCGCGGTGCTGGACAACACCGCTCCGTCGCTGCGGGCCGCGCTGCGCGGCCGGGTCGCGGAGGTGCTGTACCGCGGCGGCGCGGCGCCCGTCACCATCGCCCGTCAGCTGCTGGCCGCCTCGCCCGTACCGGACGGCGACTGGGCGGCGGAGATCCTCGACGAGGCCGCCCGGACGGCGCTGCGCGGCGGCGAACCGGACCTGGCGCACGACTGCCTGGTGCGCGCCCGGGAGCTGGAGCCGTCCGACGAGAAGCTGCGGGCCTCCATCACGGCCACGCTGTTCGACATCGAGTGGCGGACCGATCCGTGCGCCGCCGTCCGCGGCCTCCCGGCGCTGGCGCCCGCCCCCGACGGCCTGGACGGGACGGACGAGGGCCTGCGGGCCGCCGTCCCCCTCTGGCTGGACGATGTGGAGTCGGCCGTCGCGGGACTCCAGCGGATCAACGCCGCGCCGGAGGTGTACGCGCCGGGCGCGGCGGCCCATGTCCAGGCGTCGTTGCAGTGGCTGCGGCTGGGCTACCCGTCCGCGACGGGCCGGTGGGAGACGGTCGACGTAACGGAGGGCCCGGCCCCCACGACGCCCTTCGCCGATCCGCTGAGCCCGGAGGTCCAAGGGGCGGTGCTGCTGAGCCGGTTGAGCGGGACCGGCCCCGACACGGCCCTCGCCGACGAGGCCGAGCGGCTGCTGCGGCGCTACCGGCTCAACGAGCGCAGCTTCGCGGTCCTGCTCTCCGCGCTGATCACGCTGCTCTACTCGGACCGGCTGGACGCCGCCGACGCGGCCTGCCGTCGGCTGACCGCCGAGGCGCAGCGCATCCCGGCACAGAACTGGCAGGCACTCTTCACCGCCGTACGCGCCGAACTCGCCCTGAAACGAGGCAAGTTGGCTGACACCATCCAGCTGGCGCACACCGCCCTGTCGACGATCTCGCAGGACAGCTGGGGCGTGGGCATCGGGATGCCGCTGGGCACCCTGATCATGGCGGGGATCGCGTCGGGGCAGCTGGAGATCGCTCGGCGGGCGCTGCGGGTGCCGGTGCCGGACACGCTCTTCGAAACGCCGATCGGGCTGCACTATCTGCGGGCCCGCGGCCGCCACCATCTCGCGACGGGGCAGCCGCAGGCGGCGCTGGACGAGTTCACCGCCATCGGCGCGCTGATGGCGGAGTGGGCGATGGACGTCCCGGCGCTGGTGCCGTGGCGCAGCGAGGCCGCGTGGGCGTGCCTGGCCCTCGGCGACCGGACCCGCGCCCGCGCCCTGGCGCAGGCGCAGCTGGGGCGGTGCACCGCGCTCCAGGCCCGGGCGCGCGGCGAGGCGCTGCATGCGCTCGCCGCCTGCGGCCCGGCGGAGCGGCGGACCGCCCTGCTGGAGGAGGCCGCGACGGCGTTCGCGGAGTGCGGGGCACTGCACGACCGGGCGGCTGTGCAGAGGGAACTGGACGGAATCGAGCAACGGAAAGAGCTGAGCACGTTGGGAGAGTGGCAGACGGTGATGGAGCGTCAGGAAGTCGAGCCAAAGGAGTCGGAGGCGGCACCGCGCGGCCGCTCCGCGACGACGTCCGCGCAGCGGAGCAGACCCCGCCCCGGGCAGACGGCGCCCTCGCCCCGCACCACGGCCACCGCGCCGCGGCAGCAGCCGTTCGTCCCCACCGTGCGCCCCCCGCACGGCGCCCGGCCGGACGGCGAGTCCCTTATACAGGCGAACCTGAGCGACGCGGAGCGCCGGGTGGCCGAACTCGCGGCCGGCGGCCACAGCAACCGCCAGATCGCGGCCCGGCTCTACATCACCGTCAGCACCGTTGAACAGCACCTGACCCGCGTCTACCGCAAACTCCACGTCAAGCGCCGCACCGACCTCGCGGCGATGCTGCGCCCCCGCACTGCGGCCCTCGCCCACGCGGCGAACGGGCATGCTCCGCAAGGGCAGGACTCAGCCGCGCACTGAGCGGCACACCGGCGTCACGTGCCGGGAGGGACGCCGCACGACGGGTGTGATCCCGCGTGCGGCGGCCCCTGTCGCGACCAGCCGCCCCGTCCCCCGCATTCCGGACACTGAACATGCGAAAAAGCCCGTCGATCCAGGTTTCCCCTGATCGACGGGCTTTCCGACAACTGTCGGGACGACAGGATTTGAACCTGCGACCCCTTGACCCCCAGTCAAGTGCGCTACCAAGCTGCGCCACGTCCCGATGCTCGCCCGGCCGGTTCCCCGGCTGACCGCGCACGAGAACAATACCGCATGTCAGAGGGTGCGCGTTGCCATATTCCGGACGGTGGCGCATGCCCCGGGCGGACCGCCGCGACCAGGCCGACGACCGCCCGCCGGTCCGTGGCGCCCCGGTCGCTCAGACACGGGCGTCGAGCCAGGCCAGCAGGTCCCGCTGGACCTCGTCGCGGTTCGTCTCGTTGAGGATCTCGTGGCGGGCGCCCGGGTACGCGTGCCAGGTCAGGTCCTGGACGCCGTGGTAGCGGTAGTCCTCCAGCATCTCGCTGACCTGCGTCAGGCTCTGGTTGCAGGGGTCCTCGGCGCCGACCGCGAGGTGCACCGGCAGGCCGCGGGGCACCCGGGCGAGGTGCGCCGGGTCGTTGACCTTGCGGACCGCGCGTACCCAGTCCAGGACGAGCCCGGCGCAGAACGGGAAGCCACAGTCCTCGTCTGCGGCGTACCGGTCGACCTCGGCGGTGTCGCGGGAGAGCCATTCGTAGCCGGTGCGGTGGGTGAAGGCGTCGTTGAAGGAGCTGAAGGCGCGTGGGAGGAAGGCGGACGGCGCGGTGCGGCCCTTCTCGGCGATCTCGGCCTCCAACTCCGCGATGGTGGAGTCGATTTCCATGCCGGGCAGGGTCCGGAACGTACCGGAGAGGATCAGCCCGGCGAGGTCGGCGCCGTACTCCTGAGCGTAGTCGCGGGCGAGCATCGAGCCCAGGCTGTGGCCCAGCAGCACCAGCGGGACGCCGGGGTGCTCGGCGGCCGTGTGGTCGCCGAGGCGCTTGAGGTCGGCGACGATCGCCCGCCAGGCGTCCTCGCCCACCACCCCGCGGCCGCCGGTGGACGCGGCGGTGGCGCCGTGCCCGCGGTGGTCCGAGGCGAGGACGCCGTAGCCGCGGGCGGCCAGGAAACGGGCGAACCGGTCGTAGCGCCGGGCGTGTTCCGCCGCGCCGTGCACGATCTGGACCAGGGCCCGGGGCCGCCCGGTCTCCGGCAGCCAGGTGTACGCGGCGATCCGGGCGCCGTCGGGGGCCTCGTGGAACTCCGGCTGGGGGGCCTGCATGGGGCATCGTCTCCTGACTGCGGGGCGGGGCCGCCCGGTCCGGCGGCCGCGTCGGCGGGGCGCCCGTGCCGACCGCGCCGGATTCCGGCCACCGGACCGGGGCCCCGCCGGTCGCCACTCTCCCCTCCCCGGCCGCACCCCGCCAAGGGCCCCGGCCCGGTGCGTGTCCCCGGCCACCGGGGTGCGCCGGGTGCGGGACGCCCCAGGTCAGAAGGTGTCGCTCAGCTCGTCCTCCCTGCGGTGGATGCGGGCGACCAGATCGGAGGCCGCCTTCTTGATCATCTCCAGGCCCTCCCGGCCCCACCGCCGCGGTTCGAGGTCCACCACACAGACCGTGCCCAGCGCCAGGCCCGTACGGTCGATCAGCGGTGCGCCGAGGTAGGCGCGGATGCCGGACGCATCGACGACCGGATTCCCGGCGAACCGCGGATAGTCGCGGACGTCCTCCAGGACCAGGGCCTTGCGACGGACGACGACGTGCGGGCAGTAGCCGTGGTCGCGGGCGATCACCCGGAGGTCTCCGCCGCAGGCGCGCGGCGCGCCCGGCACCCGGCCGCGGGGGGTGAACAGCCCGGCGAGGTACTGCCGGTCCTCGTCGAGGAGGTTCACCACGCCGTACGGCGCCCGCAGCGTGCGGGCCACCTCGTGGGCGTACGTGTCGAAGGCGGGCACCGGGGCGTCGCCGATGCCCAGCTCCCGCAGCCGGGCCGCGCGCCGCGGCGCCTCGGTGTCGACCGGGGTCCGCAGCAGATGCCGGTTCGGGGCGTACCCGGCGGACCGGCTCACGGCAGCTCCCAGGTCGCGGCGGGCACGGGGGTGAGCAGGTGCTGGACGAGGGCGACCAGGACATGGGTGGCCGAGGCGCAGCGCCGGGCGTCGCAGACCACGACGGGCACGTCCGGCCCCAGGTCGACGGCGGTGCGCACCTCCTCGGGGGCGTAGTGGTGGGAGCCCTCGAACTCGTTGACGGCGACGACGAACGGGATGGAGCGGCGTTCGAAGAAGTCGACGGCGGCGAAGCAGTGGTCCAGGCGCCGGGTGTCGGCGAGGACCACCGCGCCGAGCGCGCCGTGCGACAGCTCGTCCCACATGAACCAGAAGCGTTCCTGGCCAGGCGTGCCGAAGAGGTAGAGGATGTGCGACCGGTCGAGGGTGATCCGGCCGAAGTCCATGGCGACGGTGGTGGTGTCCTTGTCCTCGACGCCGAGCAGGTCGTCGTAACCCACACTGATCTGGGTGAGCAGCTCCTCGGTGCTGAGCGGTTCGATCTCGCTGACCGCTCCGACGAAGGTGGTCTTGCCGACCCCGAAGCCGCCCGCGACCAGGACTTTCACGGCGGTCGGGAAGACGGCCCCGTCGTCGGTCGGGGTCGGGGATTCACAGTCGGGTGCGCAGTCCATGCAGCACCGCCTCCAGAAGGGCTCGGTCGGTCCGGGGTGCGGGTCCCGCGGTCGCGGGGGCGTGGGCGGTGAGCGCACCGCAGTCGACGAGGTCGGCGAGGAGCACCTTGGTGACCACGACGGGCAGCCGCAGCTGGCCGGCGATCTCGGCGACGGAGACCGGCACCCGGCACAGCACGAGCGCCCGGGCGTGCTCCGGCCCCTGCGCGTCGGCCCGCCGCCCGGTTGCCCGGACCAGCGTCAGCAGATCGAACGGGGCGGTGGGCCGGGTCCGTCCGTTGCTGACGGTGTACGGGCGGACCAGACGGCCCGCCGCGTCGTCGTACCACGCGGGCTCCCGGCCGCCGTCGCGGCTGCGGTGGCGCAGCGCCATCGTCAGCGTCCACCCGCCGGAGCCTGCCGCCGCGCGGGGGTGATCAGGTACGGGCGGACGCTTTTGACCAGCATCCCCATCTCGTAACCGAGCACCGCCACATCGGCCTCGCGACCGGCCAGGACGGCCAGGCAGGTGCCCGATCCGGCGGTGGAGACGAAGAGGAAGGCGGACTCCAGCTCGACGACGACCTGGAGGACGTCGTCGCCCTCGCCGAAGCGGACCCCGGCGCTGCGGGCCAGCGAGTAGAGGCCGCAGGAGAGGGCCGCCAGGTGGTCGGCGCTGTCGGGGTCGAAGCCGTGGGCGGCCTTGACCAGACCGTCGGAGGACAGCAGGAGCGCGCTGCGGGCGTGCGGGACGCGCTGGACGAGACCGGTCAGCAGCCACGAGAGGTCCGGCTGCGGACCGGCGTGCAGCGGGGCATGCGCCGGGGTGTGCGTCGGTGCGTGGGTCGGTGTGCGCAGATCACTCACCATGATGGGGCTCGTCTCCTCGGGGGCGGGCCGTCGGGGCCTCGGGGTCGGTGATGGGGCGGGGGTCGGTGGTGTCCGGCCCGTCGAGGGCCGGGTGCAGGGCGGGGCGGAAGGCGTCGCCCCCGGCCGAGTGCCCGGCCTCGAAGGCGTCGTCGGAGAGGCTGATGCCACGCCGGAACGCGGCCATCAGGCCCGGGTCGTGCTCCGGTTCGGGCGCGCCGCCTCCGGCGGTGTGCCGCAGGATCGGTTCACCGCGCAATTCGGGCACCAGATGTTCCTGGCGCCGACGGCGCGGCAGCCGGGGCCGGGGCCCGCCGGCCCGCTCCTCGGACGGCGCCCCGGCGGCGTCGTTCTCCGGTGCGGCCGGTCCAGCGGGCCCGGCCGTCCGCGGCTCGCCGTTCCCGGCGGCCGGGACGTCACCCGGCGGCGGCACGGCGGAACCTCTCGGTCCGGCCGGGCGCGGCCGTCCTGTACGGGGCGCCGCCCCCGGCGCGGGGAGCGGTCCACGCGCCGCCGGGATGGCGGCCGGGAACCCCGTGGCCGGTCCGGGCAGAGCGTCCGGCCCAGCGAGGTACGGCTGCCCCGGGCCTCTCGCCGCGTACCCGCGGCCCGGGCCGGGTCCGGCCGCCAGGGCGGGGCGTTCGCCGTCGGGCACGCCGAGCGGGGAGTCGCCGTGGACGTCGGGCGTACCGTCGCCGAGCGCCCCGGCGTCCTGGCACTCCGGTCCGAGCAGGTCCCGGGGCAGGACGAGGACGGCCTGCACGCCGCCGTAGATGTTGCTCTCCAGGCGGACCACGATGCCGTGCCGCCGGGCGAGCGAGGAGACGACGAACAGGCCGATCCGGCCGTCGGCCAGCAGCTCGTCCATGTCGACGTGTTCGGGGTCGGCGAGCAGCCCGTTCATCCGCTTCCGCTCGTCCGGCGTCATGCCCAGGCCCCGGTCCTCGACCTCGACGGCGAGCCCGGAGGTGACGAGCTGGGCGCGCAGCAGGACGTGGGTCTGCGGGTCGGAGTAGACGGAGGCGTTCTCGACGAGTTCGGCGAGGAGGTGGATGACGTCGGCGACGGCGTGGCCGCGCAGCGTGCCCTCGATCTGCGGGACGAGCTTGATCCGCGGATACTGCTCGACCTCCGCGATGGCCGACCGCAGCACCTCCGTCATGGCGACCGGGCGGCTCCACTGGCGGCGGGAGATCGCGCCGCCGAGGACGGCGAGGTTCTCCGCGTGCCGCCGGGTGCGGGTGGCGAGGTGGTCGACGTGGAACAGGCCCTTGAGCAGGTCCGGGTCCTCGACCTGGTCCTCCAGGTCGTCCAGCAGCTCGATCTCGCGGTGCACCAGGGACTGCAGGCGCCGGGCGAGGTTGACGAAGACCTCGACCTTCTGCTCCCCGGCGGCGGCGCTCCGGGTGAGGTCGATCGCCTCGACGACGGCCGCCGAGGCGGCGTGCCCGGCCACCGCCATCTCGTGGGCGAGCAGGTCGAGGGCGTCCCCGTCCGGCGCGGACTCCGGCTCGGGCCCGTGGTGTTCGGGGTGGTCGCCCCGGCGCACCCGGTCCACGAGCGCCTGGAGGTCCGCCTGGTTGCGGGCGCTGAGGCGGCGCAGCGAGGCGCAGCGGGCCGCAGTGGCACGCGCCTCGGAGTTGGCCGCGGCGCCCGCGGTGACGGCGACCCCGCAGACCAGCACCAGACCGGCGGCCAGCACCGGCCAGGCAGGCGCGGAGAACGTGGCGCCGCCGGTCTGGACGAGGCAGACGACGGCCGCCGCGCAGACCGCGGTGGCGACGGCGCAGGGAACCACGGCGATGCGGACCAGCCTGGCCCGTATCACCGCATCGGCGGCCGAGCCCGGGAAGGCGGCCCGTCCGTGTCGGCCACCCTCGCGGTCCCTCCGTCGCGCCCCGGTGGGTACGGCGGCGGCCCCCGGGGAAGGCTCGGGTCCGTGGGACCCCGTTTCCTGAGACATCGGGTGCCCCTGGGGAAGTGCGGTAGGCATCGTGCCCTCCGGATCGGCCATCGGCAGTTCGCAAAGCACGCACGGTAGTTGTTGTCGGGGTGGGGTCCGGACCACCTTGCCCCTTTCGCCACCCCTCGCCACCTCCCTACGAGGGCGTCACCCGCACGCCAGCCCGAATCGACACGAACCGTCGTTCGTATAAGGGCGGTGAAAACATTCCTTACGGTGACCGGGCCTAGAGGGCACTCACCGCGCCTGGAGGGCGGACGGCGACCGTCCGCACACGCGAGGAACCGGGGGCATTCGGCGGAGGGCGAAGCCCCCGGCCACGCCGTTTCACCGAATCCGAACCACCGCAAGAGCAAAGCAATGTGACGTAGCGTCATATAAACCGGACACGCGGGCACCCGACAGCCGCACGGGAACTCTTCGTAACGGAACGTCAGCCCGGATGGCAGGCGGGCATCCGGTGGCGTGTTCTACGGGCCGGGGTCGAAGTTCACCCGGACGTGGCGGTGGCCGGTGCGGATCAGCAGGCCGTTCTTCAGGCTCGTCGGGTCCACGCCGCTGGTCAGCCAGAGGTTCACGGCGGCGCCCAGCAGCAGCGGGTCGAGGCGGGGGCGCGGGGTGCCCCAGGGGCGTTCGGCCACCGCCTCCAGCAGGAACCCGTTCCGCAGCCGCACCAGGCACCGGTCCTCGGCCAGCGCGGCGGCGAGCACGCCGAGGCCCGGAAGCTGTTCGGTCTGCTGCCGGGCCCAGTCGAGCGGGTCGAGTTCGGCATCGACGGTGGCGCGGGCCAGCACCTCCGCGCTCTGCCGCCAGCGGAGATTGGTCTCCTCCATCGCGACGGCGTAGAAGCCGCGGGCCGCGTCGTGATGGCGGGCGACGACCGGGCGCCGCCGCAGGTCCACCGCGCCGTCCGGATGGGCCGTCCCCGTCACGTCGAACGTGGTCGGCGGCCGGTACGGGACCGGCTCCGGCGCGGGCACCGGCGCGGGCGCGGGGGTATGGCTCGGCCCCTCGATGCCGCGGTGCGCGAAGAAGGCGTACATCTGCCGTTGCAGCAGCTCGCCGGAGCGGTGGGGCGCGCCCAACTGCCGTTCGATGACGGGCTGCAGCAGCGCGGGGTCGTAGCTCTCCGCGGCCTCCCGCAGCTGGGCGTGGAGGTCGCCGGTGGGGTCGAGGCGGACGGCGCGGCGGCCGAACTCCGCCGTCGGGGAGTCCGGGTCCAGCTCGTCGAGACCGGTGGCGGCGAGGAGGACGGCGCGTTCCGCGGCCGCGGAGTACAGGGAGGTGCTGCCGTGGTCCCCGACGACCAGATCGCTGGCCACGATAGCCGCGCGCCAGCCCTCCTGCGGCGGGATGACGAGGAGCCCGGCGGCCATCGCCGGTTCGAGGTGCGCGAGGACGCCCGCGTGGCTGTGCCGGGCCCAGACGTTGGGGTGCAGCACGGCGGCGACGGCGAACTCGTCCGCCGGGAGCGCGGTGACCAGCCGGAGCGGGAGGTCGGGGTGGCGGCCCAGGAGGGAGTGTTCGCTCCAGGTGGAGTGGAGGGCGACCAGCCGGCGGCCGCCGCTGACGCCGAGCCGGGCACGGTACTGGTCGCGCAGCGGGAGGCTGCGGCGGATCCGGTCCATGCAGCGGTCGCCGATGACGGCGGCGCGCGGCAGCGCCTCGGGGCAGGTCCGGGCGAGGCGGGTCAGCTGCTCCTCGTGGGAGACGCCGATGGCGGCCGGAACGAGCTTGCCGCGCGCCATGAGTTCGTACCGGGACAGGCCGACCGGCGAGGCGTGATCGCCGGTCGACTCGGTCACCAGGCGGTTGTACCCGGCGCCGTGCGGCATCACCATCAGCGGGGCGTCCAGGCGGCGCATGGAGCGGTGCAGCGAGCAGGCCACGGCCAGGTCGAAGGGGCGCCGCAGCGCCTCCTCCCAGGTCAGCAGGCGGTCACCGAGACCGAGGGTCTCCAGGTAGGCGTCCAGTCCCGCGTCGAAGGCCGAGCCGGGGTTGACGGTGTAGTACGTCTCGATGCCGTCCTCGCGCAGCAGCAGCGGGAGGACGTCCAGCAGCCTGGTCGCGGAGGTCAGGGTGCGGGCGACCCCGAGGACGTGGGCGCGGGCCGGGGAGAGCGTGTTCCAGCGGGGCAGCAGACGCCGTGCGTGGTGCCGGGACCGGTGCGAGGGCACGGGCAGCAGACGTCTGGGCAGCAGGGACAACGGATACTCCGGGGCTACGGCGGGCGCGGGTCGGGGCAGGTGGTGGCGGCGGGTCAGCCTGTCGGCGGGCGGACGTCAGCCCGGCGGTGCAGCCGCGCCAGCTGGTCACGGCAGGCGGTCCGCAGCCGGGTGTCACCGGTCCGCTCGGCGAGGACGGCGAGCCGTTCCAGCGCGCCGTTCAGCTTGGCGGTGCGCCCCGCCTTCAGGGCCGTTTCGGCGGCGAACACCGCGTCGTCCACCGCCCGGTCGAGACGCCCGAGCCCTTCGTGGGCCCGGGAACGCACGAGCGCGAGACCGGGCAGCATCAGGGCGTCATCGGTGGCCACGGCGGTCTCCCAGGCCCGTACGAGCACGTCGAGGGCCTGCTTCCACCGCTCCCCCGCGAGGTGCGCCTGGGCGATGTTGTAGCGCTGGACGACGGTGCCGTGCGGGTCGTCGGCGTTGGTCGCCAGCGCCTCGCGGAACAGGCCGAGGGCGTCCTCCCAACGGCCGCGGGCGAGCGCCACCAGCCCCTGGCTCTCCAGGATCACGCCACGCACCCGGCTGTCGTCGACCGCGTCCGCCAGCGGCAGCGCGCGGGCCAGCTCCCGCTCGGCCTCCTCGTACTCCCCCAACTGGTACTGGGCGCGCGCCAGCTGATTGCGCATCCGTACCTCGACGCCGGGGCGCTGCTCCCACTGGGCGGCCTCGATGCCCAGGTGGTGCGCCTCGATGGAGTCGGCGTGGTGCTTGCGGTCGTGGTAGAGCGGCCACAGCGATTCGCACAGGCGCCACACGGCGTCGTGCCACCGCTCCTGCTCGGCCATCCGCATCACGGCCAGCAGATTGCCGCGCTCGGCGTCCAGCCAGTCCAGCGCCTCCGCCTTGCCGGTGAACAGCGGTACGCCGTCGGCCAGTTCCTCTGGCGTCCGGCCGGGGGCCTCCTGGATCCGGAACCGGCCGGGCGACGCGACCCGGTCGGCGTGAGCGGCCGCGGCGACGTAGAAGTCCGTCACCGCCCTGCGGACCGCGCGCGCCTCCTCGGCGGGCAGCTCTTGGGCCAGCCCACGGGCGTGGCTGCGGGCCAGGTCGTGCATGCGGAAGCGGCGCGGCCCGGCGGCGTCCCCGTCCGGGTCGGCGGGGACGACGAGATGGGAGGTGAGGAGGGACCCCAGCGCGTCGTCGACGCCGTGGGTGCCGGTGGCGGTGACAACGGCGCGGACGAACGTCGTCCCTGGCAGACAGCCGAGCAGCTGGTAGACCCGCCGGGTGTCCTCGGACAGCTCGGTCAGTACGGAGTCGAACACCCTGCCCACCGTCCTCGTCAGATCTCCGGCCGCGGACGCGCCGTCGTCACCGCCCGGGCCGGTGGGCGGTTCCTGCCCGGCGCCGGCGGGCCGGGCGCCCTGCGGTCCGGTCGTGCCGAGGCGGCGTACGGCATCGCCGACCTGGAGGTGGGGGCGGCCCGCCAGCCACTCCCCCGCGGCGCGCAGGGCGAGCGGCAACCCGCCGCACCGGCGCACCAGTTCGGCGGCCGCGCTCTCGGACGCGGCGATCCGCCAGCCACGGATCAGCTGAATACCGGCCGCCTCGTCCAACGGGTCGACGACGACGTGCGCGGCGCCGTCCATCTGGAGGCCCGGCATGCGGGTGCGGCTGGTGACCACGGCCAGCCCGGAGGCGGGCACGAGCGGGCGGACCTCGGCTGCGTGCTGTGCGTTGTCGATCACCACCAGGACCCGGCCCCCGGCGGTGGCGCTGCGGAACAACACGGTACGGGGGCCGAGCCCGGCGGGGATCAGGTCGTGCGGGACGCCGAGCGCGTGCAGAAAGCCGCCGAGAACGTCGGCGACATGGACGCCGCCGTCCCGCCGCAGGTCCGCGAGATCGACGTAGAGCTGCGGGCCGGGGCAGTGCTCACTGAGGTCCCGGGCGACCCACTGGGAGACGAGCTGGGTCTTGCCGACGCCGCCCAGCCCCGTCACCACGATCACCGGCGCGGGCTCCACCGGCCGCCCCGCGTCGTTCTCCCGGACGGCCGCGGCGCGGCGCAACTGCGCCAGCTCGCTGCTGCGGTTGACGAAGCCCTGGTGCGGCGGCGGCACCTGCCGGGGCACCCAGAACGGCACGGCGGCCGCCACGGCGAGCTGTTCGATGCGCCCCGCCTGGATGATCGGCCCGCTGACCACCGCGTCCCCCGCCACCGTGTTGCGTACGTCCGCGGGCTCCCGCGTCCGGCGGTCGTTCACCGGCGTTCCCTCCTGCCGCTCCCACACCCCTGTGACTCCAGCGTATTCCCTCCGGGGACACGGGTACGGGTTTCCCTCGAAGTCGACGACGAACGACGAACGGCGGGCGGCGGACCCGCCAAGTGCCCATTGCTCAGGGTGAGTCGGCGCGGCGTCCTACTGCTCCGCGACGAGCTGCCGTGCGGCCGGCATCAAGTGCACTCTGGCCACGGGCAGAAGCCCTGAACAGGCACCGCCCAGTGACCAGTGAAATCCGGACCCTGAACGCAAAAATGCTCCGGTCTCCGGAAACCACTGACTGGTTTCCGGAGACCGGAGCTCAAAAATTGTTCGGCGGCGTCCTACTCTCCCACAGAGTCCCCTCTGCAGTACCATCGGCGCTGAAAGGCTTAGCTTCCGGGTTCGAAATGTAACCGGGCGTTTCCCTAACGCAATGACCACCGAAACACTATGAAGTTAACCAACCCGGCAAAACACAGGTCGTTACTTCAGAACCTACACAGTGGACGCGAGCAACTGAGGACAAGCCCTCGGCCTATTAGTACCAGTCAACTCCACCGGTTGCCCGGCTTCCATATCTGGCCTATCAACC
>NZ_JBHYGX010000002.1:302526-333985 GCF_042739975.1 Streptomyces sp. NPDC059080 | reverse complement strand
CCCGAAAGGCTCACCCCCGCCCGAGTCCGCCGCGACTTTCGGCACCTCCGCCCGAAGGCCGCCTGCCCAGCCCAAGCACCGAAATCCTCTCGACCCGGCCCAGGACGACCGCCAGGACGCAAGAACACCCGGCCCACCCCACGCCACGACGTGCACACAGTCCGCAAAACAGCTGCCAAACCGAAAACGACGAAGTCCACGACTCCTCGCCCACGCCGCACAGGTTAAAGATCAAGTTATTACGAGCTCGTGCATGGTTGGCGGTGGCGCGTCGATGTCGTGATCGTTGATCACGGTTGGTGTGGTGGGGAACCGGGCACGTGCAGCGATCATCCGAAGCCAGCGGATCACCGGGTTGACACCCGACGTGATGCGCGACAGCGAGGTGGAAGGCCCATTGCGGTGTCGGCGTGGCGCATTATGACGGAGGATGAGGTGATCGCTGACGCTCTGGGTGGGTTTTGTGGAGGTGTGCCGCAGCTGTTGGACACCGGCGGCGAACGTGTCCTTGAGGTCCTGACTCGCTGCGATCGCGTTCCTGTCTTGCTGGATGGCAGGAGGGCCGTTTCGCTTCGGATGGTGATGCGCGGACCTGGTGAGGCTTTCCATGTCTGCGATGGAACCTGGTTCTTGGAGCCAGCGGGCGCACGTGGATCGCTGTGTGGTTGTCCGACGAGCCTGGCTGACCGCAAGGCGGCAGCCCCGGCAGGTCGCGGGCCGATACCGGAAGTCCGAATCGGCTTCCGACTGGCGGATCTTCCCGAGCTGGGTGTGTTCTCTTACGTGTCGGCCTCGTGGGAACTTGCTGCCGAGCTACCCGCGTTGGCTGCTGGCAGCCGCGCGAGCCAGCAGCCCCCGCTATGGGTTTTACCTGGTGGACCGGGACGTCCTGCAGAGATGGGCGGACCTGGGTGAGCCGCTGTACGGGATCCTTCGAGTTCCGGACGAGGGCGCAAGGCGCAGCCATTGGGCACCTGGATCGTTGGGGGCAGCAAGAATCGCTAGGGTGACGGCGAAACAGCAGCGCCCGTAACTCTTTTTCATTACACGCGAGTTGGCAGTGCGAGGTGGAAGATGTACGACGAGATCGAGTCCGCGCGGCTTCAGGTGTTCGGTGCCGACCCGCGGCATGCGGAGCTCGAAGCGAAGGAGCTCCGTGAGGTGCTGAACCGGCTGGACGGCGCAGAAGTGCGCTTCGCCCCGCCTGAAGCGCCGCGGGCTACGGAGGGCGCGAAAGGGCAGGAACTGCTGACCCCGGAGGTCGTGCTCATCCTCACCACAGGAACCCTGGCGCTGGCAAGGACCGCTATCAAAGCGTGGGTTGAGGTGCGGAAGAGTCGCAAGGTGCGCATGGTGCATTCCGACGGAACGGTGACGGAGTTCCAGGGTGGGGTGTCCGGGCGTGAGGTGAAGGCACTGAGGGACGGCCAGGTCAACGGGGCGGAGACCGGTCCGGGAGACGCGTGATGAGCCGCAAGCATGCCCTACTTGTGGGCACCGCTGACTATGAGGACGTGGCCTTCCCCGCCCTGCCTTCTGTGCGCGCAGACGTTCACTTCCTGAGCCAGGTGCTGCAGATGCCGGCGGTCGGAGGGTACGAGGCGTGTGTTCGGGTCGAGGACTCGTCGAAGGCGGCGATCAAGCAGGAGGTCGAACGGTTTCTGAGGGATCGTGAGCCGGACGAACTGGTCGTGCTCTATCTCAGTGGTCACGGGGCGTACGACCGTGAGGACGGTCAGCTGTACTACGTCACCACGGATACCGAGGCCGATCGGATGCAGCAGACCGCCCTCGAAGCCTCTTTCGTGACCGACCAGCTGGAGAAATGTGCGGCTCGGCGCAAAGTCCTGCTGCTCGACTGCTGTTTCAGCGGCAGTGCAGTGCAGGGCTTCCGCAGCAAGGGGGCCTCACCGCCGGCCACCGCACCGGTCGTCAAGGCCGGTGGAGTGCACGTCATCACCGCGTCACAGCACTGGGAACAGGCATTCACCACTGATGCGGACCAGCCCTCGCAGTTCACCAGAGCGATCGTCGAAGGTCTGCACTCAGGACAGGCGGACTTGGACGGTGACGGACAAGTCTCCGCGAACGATCTATTTCGGCACGTCAGCCGGGACTTGCAGAAAGCACCCGACGGGCGCCGACAGACGCCGACCCAGTCCAGTCTTCACGTGACCGGCGACATCTATCTCGCCCGTGCCGCCGTCGGCCGTCAGGTACCCGCCCTCAAGCCCCTGCCTGCGGGGCACACCGCAGTCACTGATGGAGCCGGCGGGGTGATACCGGCACCGGTCAAGTCCACCCAGGCGGCACACGACGACTCCGCCTTCGCGGACGTCGAATGGGCACAACTGTTGACGTACTACCAGCACTGTCTGGAGGAGGAAAACGCCACCGACGAACTGCTGCCACTGGTGGGCAGCGAGCCTCCACGCGCGGTCTGGCCGGCCGGGGAGGAAGTCCTGCTCTCCGGCACGGAAACCACGGTTCAGGCGCCGGACCGCATCGTGGACCTCGCGGAGCGTGCCCTCAAGGATGGCGCCGATCTCTGGTACGGATACCCCGTCGCCGTCCTCTACGACGGTAAGCGGCAGGTGTGCGCGCCGCTCGCCATGCGCCAGATCGAGATCGAACGCGGCCCGCAGGGACGCAGTGCGGTCACACCCACAGGACCGATCGTCCTGCATCCCAAACTCGTCCTCGACAGGCTGGGCAAGGACGAAGGCAAAGAACTGCTCGCCGCCTACCAGCCCAACTGGCGGCCGGGATTCCGGGAGGACATGATCCGTGATCTGCGCAGTCTGCTGCAGGAGCTGGGACTGCCGGACACGGAGCACCTCGACCCCGGATCGCTCGGCGACGGCAGCTCGCTGCACGCCGCGCATGAGGGCGTCCGCAATGTGGCGGTCGTCTTCGCTGCACGGTCGGACGCCGCGGCCACGGCACAGCTGATGAAGGACTACAAAACGCTGCAAAAGAGCGTCGGGCAGTTCGCAGGCACCGCGCTCGGAGCGTTTACCGCACCGGCGGCATCAGGAGCGGACGAGAGCGCCGAGCAAGCGGTGCAGGTCGTCGCTCCGCTGGAACTGAACGAAGGACAGGAAGCAGTCATCCGGGCTGCCATGGTCCGCAAGCTCACAGTCGCCACCGGGCCGCCCGGCACCGGGAAGAGCCAGCTCATCGTCAACGCGGTCGCTACGGCCAGAGCGGCCGGCCAGACCGTGCTCGTCGCCTCGACCAACAACAAGGCGGTGGACGAGGTCTGGAAGCGTTGCGAAGCCCTGGCGCCCGGACTTCTCGTACGGACGGGCAACCAGACAGCCGTCGAGCATGAGTTGCGGGCGCTGGAACAGCTCACCCGCAGCGTTCGGGCCCGCCAGTCTTCCCAGACGTACCGGGGCGAACTGAGGAACCATCTTCGGGGGCAAGAGGCGATGCGCCGCCAACTCGCGGTGGTCGCTCGTCGGGAACGGGAGCTGGCCGGCCTCGGCAGGCTGCGCTTCTCCTACGCCGAACGCCACCACGGCGACCCTCAGACGCTTGCCGCAGCCCTGGGCGACGATGTGTCCCTCGGCCGGTGGCTGCGCCGGGCTCGCACGGCTGTCCGCCTCGGGATCTTCGGAGGGTGGCTGCGGGGCCGATGCCTGCGCGTCCTTGCTCCGCTGTCCGTACAGGTTGCAGGGCGCCAAGACTTCGCCGACCTGCTGTCTTTCGTGGAAGCTGAATCCGCCTGGCGACGGAAGAGCGCCGAAGCCGATGCGGCACCCGACGACGCCCAGCTTCTCACGATGCTACGGGAGACCGATCGACAGGTTCGAGACACGTCGGCAGCACTCCTGCAGGCATCAGTGGCGGAGCAGGCAATGACCGCACGCGCGGCCATCCACGACCGCATCGAAGCCGTGAAGTCACGATCACCGCGGCAGTGGTCGTCCTTGGAACGGATCCTGCCGCAGGTGTCCGGCTGGGCCGTCACCGCGAGGTCCCCACGACGGTTCCGGGACCGGGCTGCCCTCTTCGACCTGGTCATCGTCGATGAGGCGAGCCAGTGCTCCACGCCTGACGTGCTGCCTCTGCTCTTTCGCGCACGAAGGGCCCTCGTGATCGGGGACCCCATGCAGTTGCAGCACATCACCACCCTTCAGCCTCGGCAGGAGGCGGCGGCACACCGTGGGGCGGGGCTGCGGGCGAGCTGGCTCGACGAACACCGGCTTGAGCACCGCCGCTACTCCGCTTTCCACGCGGCTGCTCACGCAGCCGGGGAAACACTGTTGCTGGACGAGCACTTCCGCTGTCATCCGGATATCGTCGGTATTTCCAACCGACATTGCTACGGAGATCGGCTGACCGTTCTCACCGAACCGCAGTCGTTGCGACGCCTCGACGGAGTCGATGCGGTGCAGTGGCTCGACGTGGTGGGAACGGCGCGCAGGGGCCGCAACGGGTCGTGGATGAACGACGAGGAGGCAGAGCGCGTTCATCTTTCCGTGGAGCGGTTGCTGATGCGGCTGCCTGAAGGTTCGACGGTGGGGGTGGTCACCCCTTTCCGGGCCCAGAAAGACCTGATCGCCGAGCGCTGGAAGCACGAGAAGCGTGTACGGGTCGGCACGGTGCACACGTTCCAGGGAGGACAGCAGGACGTAATCCTGTTGTCCTTGGTCGCGGGTGCGAGAATGCGCCCCAGCGCGGTCAACTGGCTCTGCCGCGAGGTCAATCTGTGGAACGTGGCCGTCACTCGCGCCCGTTCACATCTCATCGTGTTCGGCGACCGCGACTTCTGGTCGGTCCGGGCGGGAATGCCGCATGCACTGCTGGACGCGGCTGAGGCCAAAGCCGCGCTGTCTTCGCTCGGTGCGAACTCCGGGCAGCAGGACGAACTCGTCGGCGACCGGCTTCAACTCATGCTGGCGGACTCGATTTCCGGAGTCCTGCTCGACAGGAACGTCACGGCTGACGGCTACCCCTACGACTTCGACGTCCGCCGAGGCGCGGGCGCTGCCCAGGTCCGGCTGGACCACGGGGCGTCCTCCGACATGGAGGACGCACGCCACTTGAGGCTCGCCCTCAGCCACACGGCCCTGCTGCCGAACGGAGTGCGGCTGCCTGCCTGGCATGTGTGGGCCGATCGAGCGGAGCGAGTGACAGCGCGGCTCGATGGCCGGTGAGGAGGCCGAAGCACAGGATCTGGTCGAGGGCATTGAGTAGCCCCAAACGCCAAGGTCCTCGCACTACCATAAGACCGGGGGGATCTAGGTGACTTGGCCTGCGTGCTGGTGACCGGCACGTCAGCATGTCCTACGAGCTTCTCCGACGACCGACTTCTTCACAGTCCGCCAGGAGCCCAACGTGCCGTATACGGCAGAGATCAGCCGCAGCAATCCGACGAGCATCATCTTCCTCGTCGATCAGTCGACCTCCATGAGCGATCCCATCGGTGGAGAAGTACCCCAGCAGAAGGCTGATGTCGTTGCCGACGCCATCAACCGGCTCCTCACTGAACTCTCGGTCAAGTGTGCAAAGGAAGAAGGCGTACGCGACTACTTCCACGTCGCGGTCGTCGGTTACGGCGCCACCGTCGGCTCGGCGTTCGCAGGTTCGCTCGCCGGCCGGGACATCGTCCCTCTCAGTGAGGTGGCGGACAATCCGGCCCGCGTCGACGAGCGAAGCAAGAAGGTGCCCGACGGTGCCGGCGGCCTGGTGGAGACCGTGATCAACTTCCCGCTGTGGATGGACCCGGTCGCCCACGGCGGGACCCCGATGAACCGTGCGCTTCAGTACGCTGAG
Organism: Streptomyces sp. NPDC059080; assembly: GCF_042739975.1. Classification (NCBI taxonomy): domain Bacteria; kingdom Bacillati; phylum Actinomycetota; class Actinomycetes; order Kitasatosporales; family Streptomycetaceae; genus Streptomyces; species Streptomyces sp. NPDC059080. The sequence goes on along the minus strand of NZ_JBHYGX010000002.1, from coordinate 328,201 downwards.
AGCCTCGTCGCGGCGTGGACCGAGCGCTACCCGGCCAGCTTCCCGCCCATCGTCATCAACCTGACGGACGGCGAGTCGACCGACGGCGACCCCACCGCGGCCGCCGAGGCCATCACCGCGCACGCTACGGCTGACGGAGCGGCGCTGCTGTTCAACCTGCACGTGTCTGCCGCAGGCGGAACCCCCACCGCTTTCCCCGACACGGCCGACGGCCTCCCGGACAGCTACGCCCAGACACTTTTCGCCATGTCGAGTCCGCTGCCCAGTCACATGCGTTCGTACGCCGCCTCGCAGGGGCAGCGGGTCAGCGAGACCACCCGTGGCTTCGTCTACAACGCGGACATCACCACGGTCGTGCAGTTCCTCGACATCGGCACCCGAGCCACCGAACTGCGGTGACGACTTCCACCTCATGCGTGTATGTCACGCACCTCGTGGCCCCTAAGCACGGAAACACGGAGGCGGAATGCGAAGATGCCGTCGCCGTGCTTCCCGGCCGTCCACACGACTACATGTTGCAGGAGCCGCTCACCGCAGGGGTCTGCGACGGTGCGACGGAGAGCGCACTGGCCAAGGATTGGGCCCGTCTTCTGTCCCGCGCGGCGGCCGAACATGCCATGACGCTGCCGGACCTGCTGGCGGGCGGCACCGCCTTCGAGGAGTTCGCGGCGGCGGCGGTGGCCCAGTGGGATCCCTGGCTCGTGAAGTACACGCAGATGCGCCATGCGGAAGGGCACCCGTTGAAGTGGTACGAGCACACCAAGCTCGCAGAGGGCGCCTACGCGACCCTGCTCGCGGTGCGCGTCGACCCGGAGTCCGATTCCCACCGCGACACAAGTGAACCGGCCTGGCGATGGCGCGCTGCCGCCCTGGGAGACAGTTGCCTGTTCCACCTGCACGACAACCAGCTGGTACAGGCTTTCCCGGTGGCGGCCGTCGAGGAGTTCGGCACAACTCCCGACCTCTTCGGCAGCCGCAATCGCGACGTGGCATTGCTGGCTCGCCGCACGCGGTTCACCGAAGGCTGGTGCCAGCCCGGCGACCGGCTGCTCCTGATGACCGACGCCTTGGCCGCATGGCTTTTGTCGGTCCCGGACCAGGACGCCGCCGTAAGCCAGTTGCTGGAGTTCGCCGGGCCCGACGACCTGGCCGGATTCAAGAACTGGCTGAACGGTTTGCGGGACCGCCGGCAACTGCGAAACGACGACGTGGCGCTCGTACGGATCGATTTTGAGGGGCGGTGAAAGTGGGCTCGGCCACTGGTCCGCAGCGACAGTTTCCCAGCGGCGCCGATTACGCGGAGGCGCTGCAGCACACGCAGCTGTGTTTCCGGCATCCCGAACTCAAAGGCGCACGGCCGGAATTGACCAAGCTCGGTCTGCCTCGTGCCATCTCCGGCGCCTTCGCGAGCGTTTTCTCGCTGACCTCGCCCTCCTCAGGCCAGCGGTACGCGATTAAATGCTTCACCCGTCACGTCCCGGACCAGGAACGCCGTTACGAGGCCATCAGTTCCCGACTCGCGCAGCTGGACCCGGCCGAACTCTCGCAACCGTGGAATCTCGGATTCGAGTATCTGCCCGACGCCATCAGCGTCGGGAGGGACCGCTATCCGGTCCTGAAGATGGAATGGGTCGAGGCCGTCACCTTGTCTTCCTGGCTCGACGACAACCACACCCACCGGTTCGCCGTCGACCGTCTGGCTGACCGGTTCGAGGCACTGACCCGTGATCTGGCCACCCATGAGATAGCCCATGGTGACCTCCAGCACGGCAATCTGCTCGTCGCGAGCGATGACACGTTGCGTCTGGTCGACTACGACGGAATGTACGTCCCGGCGTTGGCCGGCATGGGCGGCACTGAGCGGGGACACCGCAACTACCAGTCGCCCATGCGGGGGAATGATGACTTCGAGGCTGCGCTGGATCGGTTCTCCGCTTGGGTCATCTTCTTGTCCCTCAAGGCAATTGCCTCCGACCCGGCCCTGTGGAATCGGCTGCACGAGCCCAGCGGTGAGTTCCTGCTGCTCACCGAGGACGATTTCAGGAATTCGGGCGGCTCTACGAGACTGCAAACGCTACTGGCCCACCCTGACCGCACGGTGAGCGGCCTCGCCGACCAGGTGCGGTCCTTGGCCTTCCAGCCGTTGGACGTGCTACCTCCGCTCACCGCAGCCGTGCCCCGACAACGGGCCGCCGCGACGACAGCCTCAGCGGTATCGGGCGGTGGCACAGTGGCCGCCCCTGGTACAGGTGGACTGCCCGGATGGATGGCTGGCCACGATTCTCCGCAGGCTACTCCTACGCCGACCGTGCCCTTGGTCACTGCATCCGACGGCTTCCGTACGCGGACGCTGCTGGATGTCGCCACAGCCGTGCTCTTGCCGCTCATGTTGGTCGCAACGGTCTTGATGTTCGTCGCGGGGATCTCGGTGCCACCGATCGGGCCGGGTGTGCCCGTTCTCGTTGCCATCGCGCTCACCGCGTTCGCGAGAGGCCGTCGCGCGGAGCGGGCACAGTTACGGGCCGCCCTCGCAGAGCTGGCGAATGAACTGGCTCAGCTTGACGACCCGGTCAAGGCCGTCGAGAAGCTGCGCAAGGACCGGGCGAAGTTCGACGGGGCGGAGGCGAAGCGGGCCGCCGACTACCCGCGAGCCCAGGACAAGCTCACAGCCAGGTACCACACCGAGCTCAAGGAGGTCGAGAAGCGCAAGGTCCGCAAGCAGCGCGACATAGACAAGAAGATCGACGGACTCTCGGAAGAACTCCGTAGAGCCCTGGCCAAGGCACTCACCGACAAGCAGTCCGCGTACGTGCGGGATCAGCTCGGCCGCCGGGTGATCGCTCAGTCCCCGCCGCATGGCATCGGACCGAAACTCGCCGCGCGGCTGGCAGCCAACGGCATCCGTACGGCGGCCGACTTCACCGGCTACCAGCCCGTCCAGAACACTCAGTACAACAGCACTGGAGCTGTGCTCGTGCTGAGGAGCGGCCGTGTTGTCGACGTCTACGGCATCGGCGAGGCCAAGGCCGTCGCCCTCGATTCGTGGCGAAGAGGATTGGTCGCTGCTGCTGAAGCCCGGCAGCCGAGAGCCCTCGATGTGTCAGAGCGACAGTCGATCGAGCAGGGAGTCGCCAGCCGTCGGGTCCAGCTCACCGCTCAGCGTAAGGCTGTCGAGTCCGAGACTGATGCGTCGCGTGCGAAGGCACGGAAGCAGATGGAGGACGACCAGAAGCGTCTTACCCGAGAGAACACCCTTGCGGGAGATCAGGCTCGACAGCAACGACAGGAGTTCAGCCGGCGCGCGGTCGCACTCCAGCAGAACAGTGCGTTCCACGGAACGCTGAGCGCCTCCGTCGAGGCTGCCAGGCTCCGGCAGCGTGGATTGTCGTTCGCGTGCTACGTGCGATTTCTCTACATCGGTCACTGAAGGCACGTTCGGCTGCCGGGGACAGCAGTGTGAAAAGTCGTGTGACGACGTTGACCAGCTCACCGCGTTTGTTCCAATGTGTCTGGCGCGGCCGGTAGACGCTCAGGGGACGCGGCAGTTGGGCGTGGGGGCGCTGATAGAGAGGGTGGCCGAGCGAGCAGTCGGCGAAAAGGCGCTGCACAGGGCGGTCCACCGCTCCAGATTCAGACCTTCTCGGTGGCGATCCGGGCATGGTCTTCGACGAGCACCGCGGCGGAGGCGATGACGGGGAGGTCGGCGTCGCGGGCGGCGGTGAGCCACTCGTGGACCTTGCGGTCGCACTGAACGGCCTTGGCCAGGCCCTCGCTGTCCAGGACGAGGGCGCCGCTCACGCGGCCGCCCCGGCACCGGAGGAGGGGGCAGTTCCGGTGAGCTTGGCCCGCTTGGCGGCCACGGCCTTCGGATCGGCCGGACCGTTCGCCTGGTCGAAGTCGGCGACCAGGACACGGGCGGGCCGGGTGCGCGGGCTGCTGTCCGGATCCGCATACCAGTTATCACGCCACGTCAATCATGCAGCAGGCGAAACGGACCAATCTCGACTACGCAACGCCCCTGTGTGACGAGCACGTCCCAGAGGCGTTATCCGGACGGCACGGACCCGACGGGACCGGATTTGGCCATCACTTCACTTTCGTACATTCTTCCGGTCGCCATTCTCTGAGCGCTCGGAGACTATCGCGGATCCCGATAAATGCGAGGGGTTCTACTGGTGACGGCGAGACTCCAGGGGATAGGATATCGCGCGATGCTCGCGATGGCGGTCGGTGAGGTCGGGGTGGGGGCGAAGGCGCCGTGACTGAGCTGCAAAAACACGCAAGCCGGGGCGGTCCTGCCCGAGGTCGTGAACGCGCGTTTGCTTTTCCTGGCCCCCGGTGCTTACAACTCACCCGCAAAACCCCTCATGCGATCACCACAAAGCAATCCACGCAACAGAAGTGGGCTCTTTTTTCTTCCGTGACGTTCGCGACCGGCGTCCGCGCCTGGGGTCACGAAGTGGACGTGTAGCGAGAAGCGAGTGTTTCGTTTTCACGACAAGAGAAGTGTGGAGTGTGATGCCATGAACCGACTCGGCAGAGACTCGCGCCGGTTAGCCTGGAGGCTTGTGGAGCCGTCGGCGCGCATCGCGTTGTCTGTTCTTTTGCTGGCAGGCGGCGCCGTGGGAGCGACGGCCGGACCGGCCGCCGCTTCGATCGCCGACGGCACGCTGACAGTTGAGGTGCTACGCGACTTCTTCGGCACCGGCGTGATCAACGCGACGATGGACGTGCCGCAGCGGGGCATGAAGGTGGAGATTTCCGACCCCGCTGGGCATGTTGTCACCGGCGTCACGGATGCCACCGGAAAGGTCGTGCTGTCGCCTTCGACCGTGCTGAGCGGCGGCCGGTACCGCGTCGACGTCAGCGTCCCGGCGCCGTACAGCGGCTATCTGCAGGCGGCGCCTGCGTCGACGGCGGGGAACCACTTCGACAGCTTCACGTCGTTCGTGGATGTGTCGGGCGGAAAGAACGCCTCGGTGGTGACGGGGGTGTGGGATCCGGCCGACTACGCGCTGCCGGACTCACGGTACTTCGCGCCGATCCACAACGGCGCCAACGGGACCGACAACCGGGCGTTGGTGGCGTTCGGGACGAAGATCCGGGGCACGTGTCCCACCGATGTGGCGTGCCCGACCACGCTGGCCACGCAGGACCAGGTGGGCACGACGTTCGGGTTGGCGTACGACACGTACCGGAACCGGCTGTTCCAGAGCGCGTTCGCCCGCCGGTACGCCCCGTACGGGCCGCAGGGCGGGGGCGCGATCTACACGGTGCCGGTCAACGGCTCGGGTGCGCCGGAGCTGTTCGCGCGGGTGCCGGACGCCGCGGTGACCCGGCACGACACCGCCAACATGATCAAGGATCCCGGGTTCACCGACGCGCCGGGGAAGGAGAGCATCGGTGGCCTGGCCCTGTCGGAGGACGGCTCCACGCTGTACGCGGTGAACCTGCGGACCCGCAGAATGGTGAGCTTCGACACGACAGGAGCCACCGCCGCGGCGCCCAAGTCCACGGTCCCGATCCCGGACCCGGGGTGCGCGAGCCCCGACGACTGGCGGCCGTTCGGTCTCCAGGTCCACAACAGCACGCTGTACGTCGGCGGCGTGTGCAGCGCGGAGAGCACGCAGCAGCGCGGGGACCTGAAAGCCTTCGTCTCCACCTACGACGGCAAGCGGTTCACCACGGTGCTCAGCCACCCGCTCACGGACGAACGCGGCAGCGTCTTCGGTTCCGGCGACAAGGCCACCCACTGGAACCCGTGGAATACCAGCCCGGACACGTGGGACGACCGGAAGACCGGCAACGTCTTCATCGATCCGCAGCCGGAGCTGGCCTCCCTCGCCTTCGCCCGCGACGGCTCGATGATCCTGGGTTTCCGCGACCGGTTCATGGACGTGCTCAGTTGGGGAGGGCTGGACCCCCGTCCGGGGAACGACACGGCGGAAAGCGGCATGTCCGGTGGTGACATCACCATGGTCTGCGCCACTCCCACCGGTGAATACCAGTGGGAAGGCACCGGGAGCTGCCCCAACCACGCCACCCCCGCCAACAATGGCGGCCAGGCCGCCGGCGTCGTCGAATACTTCCCGGGCGACTTTTACGCCAACGCGCACCAGGAGACCGCGCTGGGGTCGGTGGCCTATATCCCGCAGCAGCAGTGGGTCGTCAGCACGGAGTTCGACCCGGTCGTCAACGTCGCGACCTCAGGGACCGGGTACCACCACATCACGACCGGTCAGGGCCCGGGCAACAACCCGACCGCCAACGGGTTCCAGTTCGTCAGCCAGGAACAAGGCGGGTTCGGCAAGGCCGGCGGGCTGGGTGACATCGCGTACGCGGCGGCGAACGCGCCGATCCAGATCGGCAACGTCGTGTGGTTCGACGGCGACCACAACGGGATCCAGGACCCGGGGCACGTGCTGCTGCCGGGGGCGACGATCAACCTGCTGGACGCGGACGGCAAACAGGTCGCCACGACCAGGACCAATGCCGCCGGCGAGTACTACTTCGGTGGTGTCGGCGCCGCGTACGAGCTCACGCCGGGCGCGAAGTACACGGTGCAGTTCGACGTGTGCACCGCGGACACCAGCCAGGTGCCCGAGCAGCCCCCGGCGGGCGAGCTGAGGTTCACGCTCCCGCGGGCCGGTGCCAACCGTGCGCACGACTCCAATGTGACCCCGCCGACCACCGGACCGTTGTGCAACGGCTACGCGCCTGTCACGGCGCCGGACAAGCCGGGCGGGGTCGATCACACGATCGACGCCGGGGTGTACATCCCGAAGGAAACCCCGACCCCGAGCCCGACGCCGACGCCGACGCCGACCCCGAGCCCGACGCCGACCCCGACCCCGACGCCGCCCGCGGCCTCCACGCCGCCGTCGGCCGCGCTGCCTGCCAACCACCCGGCCCCGGCCGGTGGAGGCGGGGGTTCGCTGGCGAACACCGGTACGCCCGGGCTGGCGGAGATGATCGGCATCGTCGGTCTGCTGGTGGGTGCGGGCCTGGTCATCGCGTTCGTGACCCGGAACCGTCGCGCCCGGCAACACTGAACGAACCGCACAACGATGATCTGCCCGTCCGCGATCCGGACGGCGCGGACGGGCAGATCACGTCTCGGCCGGTCCACGAGGGCCGGCCTTGGCGTCGTCTGTCACCGGACCGCCGAGTGCCGCCGCGAGCCCGCGGCGGCCGGACGGTGTGGTGATCGAAAGGATGAATCAGAGAATGTCAGCGTCGAACCGCGTGCGGAGCGTGAGAATCCGGCAAGCCCCACCGGGTCGTCCGGCTGACCGGCGCCGATGGTCACGGTCGCGCCGGGCCGCGGCCGTCATCGGCATCGCGGCCGTCGTGGTGGCCGCGGTGGCCGCGTTCCTGGTCGCCGACGGCGGCTCCGGCGCCGGCGGTCCGCGCCCGCTGACGACGGATGAGGCGAGCCGGCTGGCGATCACGCGATTCCGTAACTACCAGGCGCAGGGGCGCGCGGTGACGATCACCGTGCCGGGCACTGCCGGCGGGCTGACCGTCACCGGGTCCGTCGACTATCGGCGCAAGGTCGGTTACGGCGTGGTGCACGGCACCGGGCGCGACGAGTCCAGCGACGGGCTGATCCAGTGGACGCCCACCTCGATGCACGTCCGCCCGATGACGGACGCCCCGGCGCACGCACCCGCGTCGCCGCCCCGTTCGGGCTGGTACGACCGTCCGCTGCTGTCGTCCGGCAGCGCGCTGGACACCTCCCTGTCCATCGCGCTCGGTCTCGGCGGCGACCGGCCGGACAACGCCGAACTGCTGCCGCAGAACGGCGCCGCCTGGTGGGGGCGGGAACAGGTGGCCGGGCGCTGGGTGGACGTCATCACCGGGCCGTCCTCCCCTGACCACTCCGGTACGGCGGGCAACGTGCGCTACTGGATCGGCTCCGACGGCACCATGTACCGGGTCCGCGTCAGCGTGGGTTCGCAGCCGGAGCCGGTGGTCATCGGTTTCGACACCCACAAGTACGTTCCGGTCAAGCCGGCACCCGGAACCACCCCGACCCGGTAGCCGCTGTTCAGGACGTCTGCACCCGTGCGTGCGCAGCGAGCAGGGACGCCGGCGGCAGCCGGATGCCCTCCGTCTTCGGCAGGGCCGCAACGGGCGGGACCGCGGTGGCGCCCGCGGTGGCGGCGTCGGGGAACTGCGGCTGCGGAGCAGGCACCGCGACCTCGGTGAACGGGATGCCACCGGGTGCCGTCGGCGCCGCCCACGTACCGGCCGGCGAGGACGACCCGGCCGGAAGCGGGCAGGCCGCCGTCGTCGCGAGCCGGGCGGGCACAGTGATGCGCAGATCGTTGCCCCGCAGGCAGTTGCCCCGTCCCCGCGTGGCGGTGGGGAACGTCCAGCCGACGTCGACGCCGTTGCCGGTGAACGTGTTGTCCACGATCTGGTTGCCGACCGGAGGTATGTCGGCGGTCGCGGTGATCACCAGCCCGGCGTTGCGGTTGCCGGCGATGCGGTTGCGGAGGAACCGGTTGTCGCTGCCACCGTCGATGCCGACGCCGATGCCCCACCCGCCGTCGGCCTGCTCAGGGGTGGCCGTCTGCTGGTTGGCGGCGATCAGGTTGCCCGCGATGACGGAGCCCTTCTGCGGGAGCAGTTTCTCCTGGTGGTCGGAGTTGGTGGTGAGTCCGACCCGGTTGCCGACCAGGCGGTTGCCGACCACGTACATGTCCTCGCTGGCGTTGGTGCCTTCGTAACCGACCGCGTTGAGTTCGGCGACGTTGTCCCGCACCACGATGTTGCAGGGCTTGCACTGGCCGACATAGATCCCCGAGTCGGCGCCGCCCGACGCGTACGAGTGCTCGATGACACCGTTCTGGGCGGAGAACGCGTAGATGCCGTACAGACCGTTGCGGGTCGCGGTCACGTGGGAGACCAGGAACGACTTCAGGAAGGTCACGGGCTCGTCGCCGGTGTCGTAGCCGCCGCTTCCCCCCGGCAGGCCGGCGGCCGCCTTCGCCGAACCGGTGACCAGGACCCCGTTCTGCGTGTTGTTCTCCACGGTCAGGTTCTCCACGGCCACCCCGGGCGCCGAGACGACGACGCCGTTCGGCTGCTGCAACCGCCCGTCGATGACGACCTTGTCCCGGGACAAACCGCGAAGAGTGATGCGCGCCGTGTCGACCTTCACCGACTCGTGGTACACGCCCGGCGCGACCAGCACCAGGTCACCGGGCCGAGCCAAGGACACCGCATCCGAGATCGTCGGGGCATCGGCAGGTACTCGGATCGTCACGTGCGCGCCGGCCGGGCGCCGGCCTTTGCCCGATCCGCCATCGTCGCCACAGCCGGCGACCAGTGTCAGCGTGCCCACTACCGCTGCCATCACGCGAAGAGCTAATCGAGGCATGATCCCAGTCTGGCATGACGCCCAATTCCACGCCAGAATCGCGAGGTTGACCGGCACGCACGATGCGGTGTGGCACTCTGCACCCCATGCGCCGAGCCGATCACCACCCGTCACGCCGCACGTTCCTCGATGTCACCGGCGCCATGATGGCCGCCGGTCTGACCGCCGGGTGCACATCGGACGCCGCCCAGCCAGGCCGGCACGCCCCTGCCCCAGGGGCCACGCCCAAGCCGGTTCCGGCGACGGGCCGCCATCAGGCAGGCATCACGCTTCCCCAGCCGGCCCAGCCCCACCTGCTTGCCGTGGTGGCGGACCTCGGTGCCGCCGTGGCTCCCGGCCCGTTACTGGCCGAACTCGGCCAGGCCATCCGCACACTCACAGCGGGGACCGACACGCGGCTGCTGGGCCTGCGGCCGGGCGACCTCACCGTGACCGTGGGCGTGGGCCCCCGGCTGGTGCGCACGGCCGGTGCCTCGCTGCCCGGCGCGGCCGACCTCCCGCGATTCTCCCGCGAGCGGATCGCCCCGCAAGCACGCGGCGGTGACCTGCTGATACAGATCTGCGACAGCGACGCGCTGCTCTTACCGGTCGTCGCCTCCGCGCTTCTGGACCAGGCCGGTGACCGCATCCGCGAACGCTGGCGCCAGTCCGCACGCCGCGGTACGAACGTGTCCGTCGGCAACGGCCTCACCGCACCACGCAACCCGCTGGGTTTCATCGACGGCATCGTGGGCCCGCACACGACCGCCGAACAACAACGCGACCTGTGGCTGGCGGGGCCCCCTGCGGTCGCCGGTGGCACCCTTGCCGTACTGCGGCGTATGGAACTCGACCTGCCGCGGTTCGCCGCCCTGTCCGTAGCCGAACAGGAAGCGGTCTTCGGGCGGCGCCGGGCCAGCGGCGTCCCCCTCTCCGGCGGCACCGCCGCCTCGGGCCCGGAAATCGGAGCCAAGACACCAGACGGGCGCTATCTCGTCCCCGCGGACGCCCACGTGCGCAGAGCGCACGCCACCGTGGTCGGGGTCGGGCTCATGCTCCGCCGCTCCTACAGCACCGACGAGCCCGCCCCCGGCCTGCTCTTCATCAGCTTCCAGAACGACCTGCGGACCTTCACCGCCACCCTCACCCACATGGACACCTCCGACGCACTGCTGCCCTTCACCACCACAACCGCCAGCGCCACATTCCTGATCCTCCCCGGCTTCGACCGGCAACACCCGCTTGGTTCCCAGCTGTTCGACTGATCACGGTCAACTTGAGGGCGGGGAGGCTGTGATGAGACCGAGCTGCGTGCTGAGTCTCGTTCGTTCGAAAGTGCGGAGCGGATCTCGGCCATGGCAGAGACGCGAGGTTCCCGGAGCTCCGGCGTCGGATGCAGGACCCCACAGATGTCCCCTACCGTGGGTGCCGAGGTGTCGCAGGGGTGGCGGCCGCGGAGGGGACGTTCGGACATGCGCAGGATTCCACCGGAGATGTTCCGATTCACCACGGGGGAGAAGTCCGACCTCAACGGGGCGGTGCTGGAAGCCTTCGGCGTGGCCGGCGAGCACCTGGAGACGGCTCTCGGGCCGGACGGTGTACGCGAGCGGATGCGAGCGGCCGGATGGATCGCGGACATCGAGGACGAGGAACTGCACGACGCGCTGAAGCGGCTGGTGCGCTGGGAACTCCTCGACGTGGTCCACAACCACGCGGAGAACTACCGCACGGCCGAGGAGTACGAACGGCGCAATCTGCAGTACTCCCTGACCCGGCGGGGCGAGGCCGCGCTGGCCGGGGTGCGGCACGCACTGGAGGTTCTGGCCTCGACGGGTGCGCTGCAAACCGCGGTGCTGGAGGCGATCGCCGACCGGCTCGATGAATTGAGCGTGCTGTCCGGCGAACCCGCTTCGGCCGATCGCCGGATCTTCAGCACCTTGCGGGAGCTGGAAGGACATCTGGAAGCCCTGGTGGAGAACACCAAGGCGTTCAACGGCCAACTCCAACGGCTCCTCCGCGCAGAGGGCGCGGACCTGGAGGTGTTCCGCGAGGTCAAGGCGGCAACCGTCGCATATCTGCAGGAGTTTCTGGTCAACCTCGACCGGCGCGGGCAGGCCGTCGCCGCCGCCGTGATCCGAGTGGAGGAACAGGGCATCGCCGTGCTGCGCGAGCGGGCCCTGCGTGGGGCCGAGCTGCCGCCCACGACGGGGGGTGACCCTGCGGCAGGCTGGCTCGACAGCAGGCGGGCGCGCTGGGCGGGACTGAAAGCCTGGTTCCTGCCGGACGACGGAGCGCGAGCCCGGATCGAGCAACTGCACGACATCGCCCGGCGGGCCATCGTCTCCCTTCTGCAGGTCCTGGAACGGATCAATGAATCACGGCGCCGCTCCTCCAGCGCCGTGCAGGACTTCCGGGAGCTGGCGCGCTGGTTCGCGGCGGCCCCCGCGGAAGAGGACCTGCACCGGCTGTGGTCGGCGGCCTTCGGGCTCGGCCCGGCACGCCATGCCCACCTCGCCCACCCCGACCCGGAGCTGATCCCGTCATCCCATTCCTGGGCCGAGGCGCCGCCGGTGGCGGTGTCGGTGCTGCTGCGGACCAGCGGGCGGACGGAGCGCTTCACCCGCACGGCCAAGGTGCGGGACGTCGCGGCCGTCAGGGCGGAGCGTGCCGAGCGGGCCCGCGCGGAACGAGCGGAACTCGCGCGCGCCTGGCAGGCGCTGGAGACGAACGGCCCCGTGCGGCTCTCCTCCTTCGGTGACCTGGATCGCGCTGCCTTCGACCGTCTGCTCGACCTGGTGGGCCGGGCCCTGTCCGCCCGGCCGGATGCGCAGGGTCTGCGGCGTGCGATGACGGGGGATGGCCGAGTGGAGGTCACGCTGTCGCCGCCACTCGACGAGCGCACCGCGGTACTGCATACCTCGAAGGGGGAACTGACGGGGCCGGACTACGTCGTCCGCATCACCGCTGTGGGCGGGGCGAACGCCTTCCCGGTCATCGGCGCCGCGCCGCAGGAGGTGGCAGGGTGAGCACCCTCGCCAACCAGCTGGCCTCCGCGGAACGGGAGGAGGTCGCGCGCGCCATTCGTCTTCTCCTGGCCCGCCCCCTGCTGACGGAGGCGGCCGACCCCGTCGGCTTCGGACTCGTACGGCGCCGTCGCGAGCCGCTGGCCCAGTGGTTCGACTACACGTGCGGCTGGGGTCTGGTCGTGGAACCCCGCCGCGGTTACGCCCGCCTCACCAAGATCCGTACGAACCCCGACAGTTCCCGTCCCGCCCGCAGGGCGCGCTCCGGCCGGGCCCCGTTCGACCGCCGTCGCTACGTCCTGCTGTGCGTGACCGCCGCCGAGCTGTTGTCGATGCCGATGACGACCCTCGGCATGCTGGCCGACCGTGTCGTGCAGGCGACGGCAGCCGACCGCGCACTGGCGGGGTTCGACCCGGTCCACCGACCGGAGCGGATGGCGTTCGTCGACGTACTGAAGCTGCTGGAGTCGTACGACGTGCTGCGCGCGGTGGACGGGACGACCGAGGCATACGTCGAGTCCACGGAGGCGAAGGTCCTGTACAGGGTGGACGCCACCCTGCTGATGCGGCTGCCCGCCGCGCCGGTTGGCGCCTCACGGCTCGCCGTGCCCCCTGACGAGGTGCCCGCTCGCTTCGAGGAACTCCTCATGGGCCTGTTGCGGGAGCGCCGCTACGGCGGCGCGTTCGTCGACGGGGCGGTCGAGGAGGCGCACGGCGAGACCGCCATCACGGACGCACAACGCAACCTGAGGCTGCGTCATTCGGTGTTCCGACGCCTCTTCGACGACCCCGTGCTGTACCGGGGGGACCTCGCCGAGGAAGAACTGTCGTACCTCACCTCCCTGACCGGACGCCAGATCATGCGTCGCTCGGCCGAACAGGCCGGCTTCCTCCTGGAGGAACGGGCAGAGGGCTTTCTCCTGGTGGACCCGGACGCGATCGCCACCGATGTCCGCTTCCCCGACGACACCTCCACCGCACGCGTCGCCGCGCTGCTCCTGCTTGAGCCGCTCTGCGCCGCACCTGCGGGAATGCTGCCCGTACAGCTTGCCGAGGCCGGAGCGGATCTGCTGCGCCGCTTCCCGCGCTGGGCCAAGGCGTACCAGTCCGAGGACGGCGCGGCCCGGCTGGCCGACGACGCCGTACGCGTACTGCGTGACACCGGGCTCGCCCGCATGTCCCGAGGACGCGTCCTCGCGTGCCCGGCCGCGTACCGCTACCGCTTGACAGAGACGACGAGCCCCCAGCCGAAAGGCGAGCGCGGCCCCGAGGAGGGCGTGAGCCCGCGCGGGCCGGGAAGCACCACGGCTTCGGATGGCGTCGCCGAAGAAGGAGACATGCAGTGAGTGTCACAGAGCTTCCTCTCCAGCGGCAGCAGGAGGAGTCCACCGAGCCGGCCGAGCGGCCGCTCACGCGAGCGGCGGGCACCGCCCGCAGCCGTTGGCAGCCGTACCGTGCGGGCATCCTCAACATCTGGCGCTACTACGACGAGACCTTCACCTTCCACCAAGGGCGCCTGCTGCTGCGCGGGCAGAACGGCTCCGGCAAGTCCAAGGCCCTGGAGCTGCTGCTCCCGTTCCTCTTCGATGCCAGCCTTCGCCCCAACCGCCTCTCCACGTTCGGCGGTTCGGAACGCACCATGCACTGGAACATGCTCGGCGAAGGAACCTCCGGCAAGACCCGCGTGGGGTACGTGTGGATGGAGTTCCGCCGCATCGGTGACGACGGTGGCGAGCAGTGGTTCGGCTGCGGAGCCCGCCTGCAGGCGAGTGTGCACACCAGCACGGCACACGCCGATTACTTCACCACCAGCTCCCGGATCGCTCACCCCGGCGGTGTGCACGTCGTCAACGAGTCGGGGCAGCCCCTGACCCGCGCTGCCCTCGTCGACGCCCTGCGCGACCGTGGTGAGGTGTACCCCTCGTCCACCGACTACCGCACCGCCGTGCGACGTGAACTCTTCGCCGGCATGGGGGAGCAGCGGTACGAGTCGCTGCTGTCCGCCCTGCTCCAACTGCGTCAGCCCAAGCTGTCCGAACGGCTCGACCCGTCCCTGCTGTCCACCCTGCTGTCCCGCGCCCTGCCCCCGCTGGGCGAGGGAGAGATCACCGAGCTCGCCGAGGGCTTCGAGCGCCTGGACCGGCAGCGCGGCCACCTCGACCGGCTCGATGCCGAAGTGTCCGCGGCCGATACGGTCGCCTCCCGGCAACGCGCGTACGCACGCCGGGTCCTGCGCGCCGGCGCGGCCACGCTGATCTCGGCGACCACAGAGATGGACGACCTCACCCGCGCCGCCCGCCACAGCGCCGAGGAGTACGAAAAGGCGCTCGCGGAGCGTGAATCGGCCCTGGCCCGGCGCGATGAACAGGAGACGCGGGCGCACGCCCTGGAAGAGACCATCGAGGGGTTGCGAGAGCGCGACGCGTACCAGCAGGGCGAGGAACTCGACGGGCTCCGCCGCCGTACCGAGCACCTGGTCGCGACCGCTGGGCGGCAGCGCACCACCGCCCGGTCCGTTGAGGCCGGGGCGGAGAAGGACCAGAGGGACGCCGACGAGGCGGCGAGCCGGGCCCGCACGTTCGACGAGCATGCGCGGGCAGCCGCCGACGAGGCACGCAGATCGGCCCGCGCCGCGGGTATGGAATCCCTCCACCATGAGGTGAACGCGATCCTCGACGCGGAGCCCGCGGCCCACCTCCGCGACGGCACGGAACACGAGGCGGGCCCTCGCCGGTCCGGCGATCCCGTCCTCGTTCCCCACCCCGTGGGCAAGGAGGGAGCCGGCCGAGCCCGCCGCCTGCTGCGGGGCGCGGTCACTGCCCGGCGGGAGCAGGTCACCGACATCACCGAAACCATCGACGAGCACGACCGGGCGGTACGTGACCGGGGCGCGGCCGAGGGCTTGTTGGAGGGAGCGCGTACCCGGCTCGCGGAGGCGATCGCCCGGCGGGGTGAGGCGGCCGCAGCCTGGGACGACGCCCTCGCCGCACAGGTGGAACGGCTCCTTGCCTGGGCGAAGGACTGCACGGAACTGCACCTCTCCGACCCCGGTGAACTGGCGGCGCGAGCAGCGGTCGAAGCCGACGTACGGGCGTTGGCCGAGGCCGCCGCGCGACCGCTGGACCAGGAGATCGCCACGGCGCAGGCCGGTGTCCGAGCCGCACGCCAACGGCTGGGGGAGAAGAGGGACCAGCTTGAGGAGGAGGTGCGACTGCTCAGCGGTGAAACCGACCTCCCGCCGCCCCCTGCGCCCACCCGCACCGCCGTCCGGACAACGGCGGCGGGAGCACCGCTGTGGCGCCTGGTGGCATTCCGCGCAGGCGTCCCGCTCCCCGTCCAGGCCGCGGTGGAGGCGGCACTGGAAGCGTCGGGCCTGCTGGACGCGTGGGTCAGTCCTTCGGACGGGTTCACACTCCCGGGTCACGACACCTATGCCGAGGCCACCCTCGGCATGACCGCACCGGGGCCCAGCCTGCTGGAGGTGCTGATGCCTGAGGAGGACATCCCGGTGCCGGCCGGCACCGTGACCCGCATCCTCGCGAGTGTCGCGTACGGCAGCACTCTGCCCGACGGCCACCCCGCGGCCGTCTCCGCCGGCGGTGCCTGGCGCCTTGAGCCGGCCACCGGGACCTGGAGCAAGCCGGAACCCGCCCACATCGGCGCCCTCGCGCGGCAACGGGCCCGGCAGCGCAAGATCGGCGAACTGACCGAGCACCTCGGCGAGACGGCCGCCGCCCTCGCCGCTCTCGACGATCAGCTGAACGCTCTCGATGCCCGCGCCGCCCGGCTGGAAGCCGACCGAGCCGCCCGGCCCGACCACCGGGAACTCGACGCCCGTCGACGGGACTGGGACCGAGCCGAGGAGAAGGTGGCCGCCCGGGACGACGCAGTGCGTGACGCGACCGCGCACCTGGCCCGGCGCGAGACCGAGGTGGCGGAGGCCACACGCACGCTGAGCCGCCGGGCCGTCGAACACGGACTGCCCACGGACCGCGACCGGCTGCGCGTACTCGTCGGTGACATCGAAACGTTCCGGGATCGGGCCGACAGCTGGGTGGACGCCCGTCTCACCGCGGCCACCGCTGCCGACCGGGCTCAGCAGGCGGCCGCGCAGGCGGACCGGTCCCACCGCATTGCCGAGGAGCGGGCCGGGGACGCAGCTGCCGCCGAAGCGGAGGCGGCTGGGTGGACGGCCCGCCTGAAGGCAGTGGAGGCGACCGTCGGCGAGGACTACCGGCAGATCGTCGCGCGCGTCGCGGCGGCGCGCGCCGAGCGTGACCGTTGCCGGAACGAGGCCCGCCGGGCGAACGACCGCCTGGTGGGGCTGGAGGGCCGCATCGGGGAACTGCGGGCCACGAGCGGACAGGACGCCGAACGACGGGAAAGGGCCGTGGAGAACCGGGACGGTGCGGCGCACCGCTTCCGGCACCTGTGCCTGGTCGGGTTGGCCGAGGACGCCGGAACCGCACCGGAACTCGACGCTGCGGACGGTACCAGGGCCACCTTGGAGGCCGCCCGCGCCACAGCAGCGAAGTGGCCCGGCATCCCGCACGCTCCGCGCAACCTGGGCGACGCCGCGACCCGCCTCTCCGAAGCCGTCCACGAGGCCCGCCAGCGCCTCGGTACCCGTGCCGATCTGGAGCTGGAGCCCGACGACGACATCCAGCTCTTCACCGCCACGCTGGACGGCGTACGTGTGGGGGCGTCGGGCCTGCTCACCTCGCTCACCCAAGAGCGCGACCGTAGCCGTGATGACATCACCACGGCCGAGCGGCGCCTCTTCGACCAGATCCTCACCGGCGACATCCGCCGCCACCTCGCGGCCCGCATGCGTCAGGCCGGCGAGCTCGTCGACCGCATGAACGGGCATCTGGAGCAGGTTCGTACCGCCTCCCACGTTGCGGTCCAACTCGTCTGGGACGTCCGTCCGGACCTTCCCGACAGCACCCGCACGGCCCGTCAGCTGCTGCTGAAGGATCCCGGCCGGGTCACCGAGTCCGACCGGGACGCCCTGCACACCTTCTTCCGTGCCCGCATCGATGAGGCCAAGGGAGGTGACGCGGCCGCAAGCTGGGAGGAACACCTCGGCGAGGTGCTCGACTACACCGCCTGGCACCGTTTCACCGTCCGCCTCGACCGAGCCAACGGAACCGGGTGGCAGCCGCTGACCAAGAAACTGCACGGTGCACTGTCCGGCGGGGAGAAGGCCATCGCCCTGCATCTGCCGCTTTTCGCCGCAGTCGCCGCCCATTACGAGGCCGTCCCCCTGGCACCCCGGCCGATCCTTCTCGACGAGGTCTTCGTCGGCGTCGACACGGTCAACCGAGGTCAGGTCTTCGCCCTGCTCACCGCACTCGACCTGGACCTCGTGATCACCTCCGACCACGAGTGGGCCACCTACAGCGAGCTGCCCGGCATCGCCGTGCACCAACTCCTCACCGACGGGGACGACGATGCCGTCACCAGCGCGCGCTTCGTCTGGAACGGCGCCGGCCTGGAGGCGGGATGACCACCACGGAACCGGCCCCGGGCGAGGCCACCCTCCAACGCTCCGCACTCCGTCCGCTCTGGCACACGGTCCACAGCCGCCTCTCCACCGGCCGTCCCGTCACACGAGTGCGTCTCGGGCCGCTCGACGACACCCAGCGTGAAGCCCTCGCCGACCTCCTCGGCCTCGACCGCCTGCCGGAACCTCGTCCCTCCGTCTCACTCGCCCGCCTGGAAGAGGCCGTCACCGAGCTGTCCGGCCGTACGGTACGAGAGGTCGTCACCCACCTTGTCGGCCCCGTCGGCGACAGAGCGGGCGAGCGGCGCCGCCACGAAGGCGAACGGGCCGAGCTGTGGACCTGGCTGGCAGGCCACGACACGGTACGGGCCCAGCCCGTGCTCTCTGACTGGGCGGCTTCCTGCCGGGCGGCAGGACTGGTCGGCGGTTCGGTGGAACGCACCCGTGCGCTGCTCACCGACGCGCTCAAGGTGCTCGCGGAACTGCCCGGCCAGGCGGAACCGCTGCCTGTGTTCGCCGCCCGGGTCCTGAACGGTCACGCGCACGCACTCGACGACGGCACCCCCCTGTCCACACTCGTCCTTCGCGCCCTGGCGATCCTGTACGACACCGTCCCGCCGCACTCCGCGGTGGGCCGGCGTGCACTGTGGAGTCGCGCGGGTGTCGCCGATGACGAGCTGTCCGCCACCGTCCTCGTCGGCGGCCTGCGCCCGGCCGGCGACGGCCTGCTCGCCCGGGTGGCCGCAGCGTGCACGGAGGCGGGGCAGGCCGCCAGTGTGACCCTGGCCCATGTCCGGAGCGCGGGCGAGTTCGCCCTGCCCGCGGCTCCTGTACCTGTCGTCCATATCGCGGAGAACCCCAGCATCCTGGCGTTGGCGCTACGCCGCTTCGGCCCTGACTGCCCGCCGCTCGTCTGCACGTCCGGCTGGCCCAACAGCGCCGCGATCCAACTCCTGCGCATGCTCGCGGACCACGGCGCCGCTCTCCGCTACCACGGCGACTTCGACGGCGAAGGCATCCGTATCGCCGCGTACGTCCTGGACAAGACACCGGCGCGCCCCTGGCGTATGACGACAGCGGACTACCGCACCGCGGTCGCACTCACCCCATGTGGTCCTGCGCCTGGGCGCATCACCGAAGCGCCGTGGGATACCGAGTTGGCCGAGGCCATGGCAGAGCACGGCACCGCCGTGGTCGAGGAACTGGTGGCCGATGTGTTGTTGGAGGACCTCGCTGTGAGGGTTCAGCGGGAGCAGCCCCGGCCGGCCGTGACGCTCGGGTGACGCCCCGGGCAGCCGAAGGGCCGCCCGGGGCGGCGGCCCTTCCGGCGCAACGTGGTGCCGGGTGCTACCCGAGGTCGAAGGTGTTGGGCAGCCCCAGTCGGTAGCGCAGCTCGTCGACCCGTTTCAGGGGCTCCATCTCCGGCGGCCGGTACAACTCCCAGATGTGACACCGCTCGGAGCTCGAACTGTCCGCGTCCAGAAGTGCGTTGACGGCGCGTCGCGCGGACTCGTTGGCGCCCTCCATGGTCGCCAGGTCCACATCCGTACGGACGTAGTCGCCCGCGAGGAAGAAGTTCGGCACCGCTGTCCTCGCCGACGGGCGGTGGAAGAGGGTTCCGGTGGGGTGGATGAGGAGCTGTTCGCGGTTTTGCGGGTCGGGGCCGCCGAGGCCCGTCACCGCCGGGTCCATGAACCAGCCGAGCCGGTCCTCGTCCCTGAGCGTCGTCTTGCCGGAGTCGTTCAGCCCGTCCTTCAGCTGGGCCCACAGTTCGGCGACGATCTCGTCCTTGGTGCACTCGCGGGCCGTCTTGCCGTAGAGGATGCCGGGCTTGTCCCACTCGGAGATGATCGTGGACAGGCATTCGCGGGCCTGGCCGTCCCCGTAGTCGCGTGAGAGGTCCCGGACGTCCCAGAACTGCGTCTGGCCGATTCCGGTGACGGCCCAGGGTGAGTCGAGGCAGTTGATGTGGCCGTGCACGACGGGGGTGGGCGTGCGCAGGTAGAACATCACGCCGGTCATCCAGTCCGCCTTCAGCGCGTCGCACCGCCCGAGCTGCGGGTCGGCGGCGCGCAGGCCAGGGCCCCAGGTCGCGCGCGCGTGCTCGACGGGGAGGGCGCAGACGTAGTGGTCGGCGGTGAGGGTGCGCTGTCGGCCGCCGTCGCGCGTCGCCACTCGTACGCCGGTCACCCGGCCGCCGCCGTACACCACCTCCCGGACCTCGGTGCCGAGCACGAACGTGACGCCCAGGGAGCGCAGATGCGTCTCCCAGGGGTCGATCCACGCCTCACTGGTCGGGGCGTTCAGCACCCGGTCGATGTCCGCGTCGCCGTCCATGCCGCGGCCGAGCAGGCCCCACAGGAGGAGGGCCTCGATGATGACGCGGCCGACGGTGCGGGTGGAGGCGATCTCGGCGCGGGTGGCGACGAGGTTGCGGGTCTGGCCGATGCCGAGGAGTACCTGGTACTCGCGGCTCATCTCGCCGGCCCGGATGAAGTCCCACCAGGTGACCTTCTCCCACTGGCCCTCGCGGCGGGCGTCGCAGCTGGTGAGGTGGACCAGGAGGCGGTTGGCGAAGTAGGCGGCCTCATGGGCGGGCAGGTGGGTGGCGAGGTCCAGCACCGAAAGGATCTGGTCGCGGATCCAGGACGGCGTGAGGTCGCCGAGGGCGGGCGGAGTGGTCACCCGGCGGAGCGGGAAGTGCAGGTCCGGGCGGCCCGAGCCGCGCGCGAACAGCGCCTCCGTACCGCTGCGGAGGTTGCCGTGGACACCGTTCGCGTTGCCGGGGAAGGGGATGCGGCGCATGGTGTCCGGCAGATTCCGGTAGAAGCCGGGGAAGAAGCGGAAGCCGTGCTCGCCGGGAAGCGGCTTGCGGCCGCCCACCGCGGTCCCGGGGGCGTTCATCGAGCGAGCCTTGCCGCCGAGGGTGTCGTAGTACTCGTAGACCGTGACCTCGTAGCCGCGTTCGGCGAGCTCGTGGGCGGCGCTGAGGCCGGATACTCCGCCGCCGAGGACGGCGACGCGCTTGCCGGCGGCGGCCGCGGCCGCGCTGCCGGCAGCCCCTGAGGCGTCGATCGCCACCCCGCCGACGACTCCGGCGACCGCTCCACCGGTCGCTGCCAGGAAGCGTCTGCGGCTGTGTCCGTCGCGCCCCTCGGACTGCTGCGCGTGTTCCGTTGTCATGGGCACTGGAGCGTAGAGAGGGGCTCCGGAAGCCGGAAGCCCTTTCCTCTGTCACTCACAGTATTCTCACAAGCGCGGAGAGGGGCGACGTTGGGCGTGTTCACACAAGGCCGGGCGTGCGACGCGTAGCCGTGGCGCGCATCTGAGGCGCGGCGCTGGTCCGCGCGGCGGATCGCCGAGGCGTTGCGCAAGCCGAGCCGGGCGTCCTGGGGGGCATGGGCGGCATCCGAGACCGGGCGGGGTGTCGCGGGTGCGTCGGGAGGGGAAGGTCGTGTGGAAACAGGTGTTACAGGCGCCGCTCGGTGGCAATGTCACGTAACACCGTCTCCGGGGGAAGTGTCTTCGCGCTCCCTTAAGAGGGGCTGGTAAATCGTCACATGGTGGGCGGGGGGCCGGTCCTCGTAACGCTTCACTGGAACGTAACGTGCGTTACATCTACCCAATCTCATGGGCTCCATGTAATTTCCTCTTCGTGCTCGTCGTCGGCGTCTCCCGCCGGCAGTACGTCAGAGGAAGGATTCGACCGTGGTGCACACCCGCCCGACCCGCCACGTGACCGCCGCAGCCGTTCTGCCGGCCGTGGCCGTGGCAACACTCACCGCGTGCGGCGGTCAAGCCGCCAGTACCGCGGCGCCGCCCGCCCGCGTCACCGTCGCGGGGGCGCAGATCACCCGAGATGCGACGCTCCACGATGTGCTGCCGGCCGCCAGCAAAGACAGCAACACGGTGCGGGTGGCCACCGAGGTGCCCTACGCGCCGTTCGCGATGTTCGTCACCGAGGGCAAGCCGGACCTGACCGGCCTGGACTACGACCTGGGGCAGGCGCTGGGCGCCAAGCTCGGCGTGCGGTTCGCCTTCACGCCGCAGAAGTTCGACGGCATCGTGCCGGCCGTCCAGGCGGGGAAGTTCGACGTCGCCATGTCGGCGCTGACCGACACCAAGGAACGCAGGCAGGTCCTGGACTTCGTGGACTACTCGGTTTCCGGCTCGGGGGTGCTGGTCGCCAAGGGCAATCCGGCCCGGATCACGAAACTGGACGACCTGTGCGGCCGCAACGTGGGTGTCGAGGCCGCCACC
Organism: Streptomyces sp. NPDC059080; assembly: GCF_042739975.1. Taxonomy (NCBI): domain Bacteria; kingdom Bacillati; phylum Actinomycetota; class Actinomycetes; order Kitasatosporales; family Streptomycetaceae; genus Streptomyces; species Streptomyces sp. NPDC059080. Next base: position 306,045 of record NZ_JBHYGX010000002.1, on the reverse strand, counting down.
CACCAGCTTCAGCTGCTCCAGGCCCACCAGGCCGCGTGCAAAGCTGCGGGCAGGCAGCAGATCGGCATCCACACGTTCCCCAAGGACTCCGACGCGCAGCTCGCGCTGCGCTCGGGCAAGGTCGTGGCCGATGTGCTGACCAAGCCCGCGGCCGGTTGGACGGCCAAGACCGCCGACGGCGGCGGCGCGTTCGAGGTGGTCGACGACCCCTCGGCGAGCGCCGGCTACGGAGCCACGCCCAACGGCATCGGCGTCAGCAAGAACCTTCCGCAGCTCACCGAAGCCATCCGCAAGGCACTTCAGCAGCTGATCGACGAGGGCACGCTCACCAGGATCTGTGACAAGTACGGCGGGGCGTCGATCGCGGTGAAGCAGGCCACGAAGAACGGGATGGTGTCCTGACATGGCAGCAACTACCGCACCCGGGCCCGCCGGCACCGACGCCGTCCGGTCCGACGGGCCGCCGCCGCAGGACCTCCTGGCCGTGCCCGTGCGGCACTGGGGCCGGTGGATCGCCGCCGTGGTGGCGGTGACCGCGCTCACGGGACTCGTCGGGTCGCTGGCCAAGAACGCCAATCTGCACTGGGACATCGTCGGCCACTACCTCTTCGCCGGCCTGATCTTCGACGGCCTCGTCACGACCCTGTGGCTGACCGCCGCGGCCATGGTCCTCGCCCTGGCGCTCGGCACACTCGTCGCCGTGATGCGGCGCTCGGCCAATACCGTCCTGTACAGCCTGGCCACCGCGTTCGTGTGGCTCTTCCGTGGTACCCCGCTGCTTGTCCAGATCATCTTCTGGGGCTATGCCGGGGCCCTGTACAAGTACGTGATGATCGGTGTCCCGTTCACGCACATCACTTTCCTCCAGGTGGACACCAACAGCCTGCTGACGCCGGCGGTGGCCGCGCTGCTGGCCCTGGGGCTCAACGAGGCCGCGTACGCCAGCGAGATCATCCGCGCCGGCATCCAGTCCGTCGACGAAGGGCAGACGGAAGCCGCGTACTCGCTCGGTATGCGGCCGGCGCTGACCATGCGGCGCATCGTGCTGCCGCAGGCGATGCGGGTCATCATCCCGCCCATGGGCAACGAATCGATCAACATGCTGAAGATGACCGCCTTGGTGTCGGTGATCTCCGCGCACGACCTGATGTCCAACATCCAGGACGTGTACGCCCAGAACTACCAGGTCATTCCCCTGCTGGTGGTGGCCAGCATCTGGTATCTGCTCCTCGTCACGCTGCTGAGCCTCCCGCAGTCCTGGCTGGAGCGCCGTTACGGACGCGGCACCACCCGCAGCGGGCGCACCAGCCCGCTGCGGCGTCTGCTCGCCGGGGCCGCAACTCGTCTGCCGGTCTTCGGATCCGGCCCGCACCACCAGAAGGGACGACCGTGACAACCCCCATGGTGCACGCCGAGGGCGTGCGCAAACACTTCGGAAGGCTCGACGTCCTCAAGGGCATCGATCTGACCGTGGAACGTGGTCAGGTCTGCTGTCTGCTCGGGCCGTCGGGCTCTGGGAAGTCCACATTCCTGCGCTGCATCAATCACCTGGAGAAGGTCGACGCCGGGCGGCTGACCGTCGACGGTGACCTCGTGGGCTACCGGCAGCAGGGCAGCAAGTTGCACGAGTTGCGGGAGAGGGAAGTCGCCCGGCGCCGCCGCGACATCGGCATGGTCTTCCAGCGCTTCCACCTTTTCCCGCACATGACGGCCCTTCAGAATGTCATGGATGCCCCGGTCAAGGTAGCCGGTGCCGACAGCGCACAGGCGCGGCTCGACGCCGAACGTCTGCTGGACCGGGTCGGCCTGGCCGACCGGGCGGGCCACTATCCGGCCCAGCTGTCCGGCGGCCAGCAGCAGCGGGTCGCCATCGCCCGTGCCCTGGCGATGAAACCCAAGCTCATGCTCTTCGACGAGCCCACCTCCGCCCTCGACCCGGAACTGGTCGGGGACGTCCTTCAGGTCATGCGGCAACTCGCGGCGGACGGCATGACCATGGTCGTGGTCACCCACGAGATCGCCTTCGCCCGCGAGGTCGCCGACACCGCCGTCTTCATGGACGAAGGCGTCGTCGTCGAATCCGGCCCGCCGCGCCAGGTCCTGGCCGATCCGCAGCAGGAGCGCACCCGCACGTTCCTGTCCAAGGTCCTGTGACCGCCCTCTCGCGGCAGCACCGCGACACACCCGCCGACGACCCGGCCGTCACGGCCGCGCTGCTGGCCCAGGCCGAAGCCCGGCTCGACGGCTACCTCCGGGATCTGGCCGAACTGGTGGCGATCGACTCCGGCTCCTACAGCCCCGACGGCGTCAACCTCGTCGCCGCGTGGACCGCGGCCCGGCTGGAGGCGATCGGCTTCACCACGCAACGGATCGCGCTCCCGCCGGTCCATGGCGAACGGTCCGGTGACGTCCTGGTGGCCCGCAACGCCGGCCGCCTGCCGCAGGCCGAAGGCGGCCGGCGGATCCTGTTGGCGGCCCACATGGACACCGTCTTCGAGGACGGTACAGCCGCCGCACGGCCGTTCCGAATCGCCGGCTCGCGGGCCCACGGCCCCGGCGCCAGCGACGACAAGGGAGGGCTGCTGGCCGGCCTGACCGCCCTGGAGATCCTGCACGCCGCCGGCCTGGACGACTACGCCGAGGTGGTGTTCCTCGCCACCCCGGACGAGGAGATCGGATCGCCGGCCAGCCGCCCCGTCACCGAACGCACCGCGCACGGTATGCACTATGCGCTGGCGCTGGAGTGCGCACGGGAGAACGGGGATCTCGTCGTCGCCCGCAAGGGCGTCGCGGACTACCTGCTCCGCGTCACCGGCCGCGCCGCGCACGCCGGCATCGAACCTGAGCGGGGAGCGAATGCCGCCCTCGCGGCGGCTCACCTGGTCCTCGCCCTTGAGGGACTCAACGACGGCGGGGGAGACGCGACGGTCAACGTCGGCGTCGTGCGTGCGGGCAGCCGGGCCAACATCGTCTGCCCCGAGGCGGAACTGCGCGTCGAGGTGCGGTCGCCCACCGCCGCGGGTTTGGACCGTGGTCGCGCCGCGATCGAAGCCGCCGCGGCCCGCCCCACCGTTCCCGGCACAACGGTTCAGGTACAGGAGCTGGAGGTGTGCCCGCCCATGCCGGACACGCCCGCTTCCCGTCGCATCTTCGCGCACGCTCTGCGGGCCGGGCAGCAGCTGGGCCTGCCGATGGGCGCCGCGGCGACCGGCGGCGTCGGTGACGCCAACCTCATCGCCGGATGCGGTGTGCCGGTGCTGGACGGGCTCGGGCCGGTCGGCGGGGCCGACCACTCACCGGAGGAATGGCTCGACGTGACATCCGTTCCCGCCCGGATCGCCCTGCTCGCCTCCCTCATTGCCCGCCTCGGCAATGCCCGTACCGGCTGACCCATCGGCCTCCCGCACCCGGCCGGGTTGGGCCCCGGCGGGGGGGGGGTCCCACACACACCACCGGGGACCCCCAGAGACGAGGGGAGAACTGAGAGGGAAAGCACAGAAGGTCACAACAATTTGAGCC
>NZ_JBHYGX010000002.1:292769-302516 GCF_042739975.1 Streptomyces sp. NPDC059080 | reverse complement strand
GCTCGCCACTTGCTCCACCCCCGAGGCCCGCCCCGGGCACGCCCGCTCACCGGCCCCCCCTCGTGCGCCCCCCCGCGGGGGGGGGCCCGGGGCCGGGGGGGGGGAGCCCACGCCTGCCGCCGTGACCCCCTAGGCTCGACGGGACAATGATCTCGCTCACGACAGGAAGGCACGACGATGGACTCCAGCGCCCTCGCCGAGGAGATCCGGCAGAAGCTGGGGGACCTCAGCCCGGCGGAACGCAAGGTCGCCCGCGTGCTGCTGGCCGGCTATCCGTCCGCAGGCTTCGAGACCGTCGCGGTGCTCGCCGAACGCGCAGGGGTCAGCGCTCCCACCGTCATCCGCTTCGCCAACCGCCTCGGCTACCGCGGCTTCCCCGACTTCCAGGCTGCGCTGCGCACCGAGCTCGACGAACGTCACGCCTCCCCTCTGTCGCTGTACGCCACACCGGGATATGGCCGCGAACCGCAGGCGCGCGAGCTCACGGCGGACCAGATACTCGGCACGGCGGTCACCCGCACGTTCGCGGAACTGCCGCCCCACGACCTGGAACGGGCCATCCAGCTCCTGGCCGATTCCAAGCGCCGGATCACGCTGGCCGGCGGCAGGTTCACCCACCTGCTCGCCCAGTACCTCGGACTGCATCTGATGCAGCTGCGCGACGACGTGCGCTTCCTGCCCGACCGCCACGTGGAACGCACCGCGGTCCTCACCACGCTCAGCCGCCGCGACGTCCTGGTCGTGTTCGACTACCGGCGTTACGAGGCCGACAAACTGGTCATGGCTCAGATGGCGCAGGAGCAGGGCAGCCGCATCGTCCTGTTCACCGACACCTGGCTCTCCCCGGTCACCCAGCACGCCGAGGTCGTCCTGCCCAGTCAGGTCACCGCCCCCTCTCCCTACGACAGCTTCGTGCCGACCCTTGCCGTCACCGAGACGATCGTTGCCGGCGTCCTCAACACCCTCGGTGAGGACGCCCGCCGCCACCTGCAGGCCGCCGAGGAAGCTGCCGACAGGGCCGGGCTGTACCACCACTGACCGTGAGCGGGTCGACGTCAGCGTTCGTCCGGGCTGGAACCCTCGGTGTACGTACGCGGTACGCGGGCACCGATGCGTGTGACGATCTCGTGGGAGATGGTGCCGGCGGCACGCGCCCAGTCCTCGGCGCCGGGCTCACCGTGGTCTCCGGGGCCGAAGAGCACGACCTCGTCGCCGACGGCGGCCGTGCCGTCGTCGAGGTCCACGACGAACTGGTCCATGCAGACCGTGCCGGCCACCGTGCGCCAACGGCCTGCGGCGAGGACCGGGCCGGCGCCGGAAGCGTGCCGCGGTACGCCGTCCGCGTACCCCAGGGGGACCAGCCCGAGCGTCGTCTCGCAGGAGGTGCGGTGGCGGTGGCCGTAGGAGACTCCTTGTCCGGCGGGGACGCGCTTGACGGAGACGAGCCGCGCGGTGAGCGTCATGGCCGGCCGCAGTCCCAGGGCGGCCGGGGCGGCCAACTCCGGCACCGGGCTCAGCCCGAAGAGCGCCAGCCCGGGGCGCACGAGGTCGAAGTGGGTGTGCGGAAGGGTGAGTGTGGCGGCCGAGTTGGCCAGGTGCAGGACCTCAGGGCTCAGCCCTGCCTTGCGTGCCAGCTGAACCGCGTCCCGGAAGTTCTCCACCTGCCGATCGCATGCGGGATGGCCAGGAGAGTCGGCATCGGCCAGATGAGACCAGATCCCGACGACTCGGACGTGCCCGGATGCCTGCGCGCGTGAGGCGGCCTCGACCAGTGCAGGCCAGTGGGCGGACGAGGCGCCGCCGCGCCCCAGCCCGGTGTCGATCTTCAGGTGCAGCAGGCCGGGGCGGCCTGCCGCCTGTGCCGCCTGCGCCGCCGCCTCGACCGCCCAGGTGGCGCCGGCAGACAGTTCGATTCCTTCGGCCAGGGCGGAAGTCCAGTCGTCACCGGGGGACAGCAGCCAGGCGAGGATCCGGCTGCTGATGCCCGAAGCGCGAAGTATCAACGCTTCCTGCATGCGGGCAACGCCGATCCACGTCGCGCCACCGGCCAGCGCCGCGCGGGCGCAGGGGACCATGCCGTGCCCATAGCCGTCGGCCTTCACCACGGCCATCACTTCGGCGGAACCTGCCGCATCGCGCAGCCTGGCCGCGTTGTCGCGGATCGCCGCGAGATCGATCCGGGCCTCCGCGAGCGGCGTTCTCCCCTCCGCCGGATGCGTGTGGTGGGTGGCCTTGTGGGGACTGCCGATTGTCACGCCGTCGTCCTTCCATGGAATCCGCCCGATGCCCCGTTGGGCTACAGGTGGAGCCATGATGGCGAGGGGGGCGATGTGCCGTCATCGTGCGCATCGCACTGTGTTGCGGCGATCCGGAGTGCGGCTGGGACAACGAGGACATGAACGCGCCGGGTCACCACAGGGGACACCCGAGCAGGCCGTCAGGCGTGGCGGTGCTCCTTGGCGCGGGGGCCGGTCTCCGTGCCGTAGCGGAGGGCTGTGAGCTGAAGGAGTAGGGCGAAACGGACGTCCGGGCTGTCCAGGTGCAGCTCCACGACATCCCGCAGGCGACGCATCCGGTGGCGGAGCGTGTTCGGGTGGATGTGCAGCCTCGCGGCGGTGGCCTTGGGATCGCCCCTCTCCTCCAGCCAGGCTTCCAGAGTCGGTACGTAGCTGGTGCGGCACACGCGGTCGTGGTCCACGAGGCGTCGCAGAGGTCCGATCTCCGTGGTCCGGGCGGTTGAGGCGGCCAGGGCGGCCCGGCGGAGGACCACCTTGGCCCACACGTCGTCGTGGACGGCCTGGGAGCTCGTGAGCATCCCGGTCTTGAGCAGTCCGAGCGTGTCGTCGGCCTGCTCCTGGGAAGTCGCCAGCTCCGGAACGGAGGCTGCGAGCCCGCCCACGGCGACGAGGGGCGTGGCCCGGCCGGTGGCCTCGCCGAGCTCGCGCAGCCAGTCGGAAGGGCGTCGGGACGCAGGGGCCACCGCCTCGGCATCCACGACGCCGTAGACCACGTCGCCGATCACGGCCGCTGGTGAGTGCAGACGTGAGCCGGGGAACCGGGACAGCCGTTCCCGGACCGTCAGGCGCTGAGCCTCGGCCTCGTCCGCATCGTCGCAGCGCACGTCCACGGCGATGACCCGCCAGGGGCCAGCCGTCAGCCCGAGGAGGCGTGCTGCGTCCGCGGCATCCTCCTTCCCGTGCAGCACTCTCGCCACCAGGTCCGTCAGGACCAGGCGCTGCCTGTCAGCCTCCGCACGCCGACGGAGCAGGTGCAGGGCCGCGGCGTTCGCGGCGGCCGCGAATGCCGCCCCTCGCTCGGCCGGGACCGGGCCCGGAACGATGGCCCATACCGAGCCGAGGATGTCCCCTCCTGCGCGCATGGGCACTACGAGCCGCGGCTTGGTGCCCTCGACGACAGCAGGGACGAAGAGGGGCCTCGTGTCCCGGGCTATCTTGCGAAAGACGCCGTGCCGCCGGTAGTGCGCATTCACCTCGTCGGGAACGTTCCGGCCCACGATCGTTGCCACGCGTGCCTCGTCGCCGCACTCCTGCCGCGTGGAGTAGGCAAGTACGCGCGAACTGCGGTCCTCGATGGTCACCGGAGCGTCGATGATGCCGGCGATCGCGTCGGCCACCTCGAACAGGTCCCCGGATTCGGCCATCCCCAAGCCCGCGGCGGACTCTGCCAGCCCCTCGCTGTCAAGCGCCGCCCGCAACAGCGACACCACCTGGGCCCACCCTGCCTGCTGCGCGACCTGCACCAGTGCCACTCCCGTGGCGCTGGCCGCTGCGGTCACCTCCGCGTCAACGGCCGCCGGTGCCTTGAGCAACAGCGCGCCCGCGGACTCCAGGGCGCACCACGACAGCAGCCGGAGAGCCGCCTTCCTGTCGGTCAGGTTCACGCCAAGAACGACGTCGCCCGTGCTCAGTTCGAGCTCGCCGTGGGGTTCGGCGATCACCACATCGCCCACCAGGACGGAAGCCCCGCCGGGAGCGCACACCTCTGACAGCACGGACGGTCCCACGGCATCAAGAAGCCGCTGGACACTGATCATGGGCACCACCTGCTCGCGTCATCCGACTCATCATCCTGCACCACACCTGGCCCCAGCCCCGAGGGGGAGTGAACCAGGTGTGGTCTTCGGCGAATGAGGTGCCCGCGGATGCCGGACGCCGGGCCCGCCCGGTGAGGGGCCCAGCCCGGAGCTCGGTGCCGTTGACGGGACGGACCGTGTAGGCGGCGCTACCAGGTTGCCCGGATCGCCCCTCAGCCCGTCGCCAACGCCTCCGTGGGCGCCAGTCGCGCAGCCCGCATCGACGGATACACGCCCGCCACCACCCCGATCACGACCGCCCCGGCGGTACCGGCGCCGACCGCGGAGAGGGGGATGACCGGGGGCCAGCCCTGGTAGGTGGCGTAGGCGAGGGAGGCCAGGACGCCCACGGCGGTGCCCATGAGGCCGCCCAGGAGGGAGAGGGCGACCGACTCGGTGAGGAACTGGCCGCGGATCTGACCGCGGTGCGCGCCCAGGGCGCGGCGGAGGCCGATCTCGCGGCGGCGTTCCAGTACGGAGATGTACATCGTGTTGGCGACGCCGACGCCGCCGACCAGCAGGGCGACGCCCGCGAGGCCGAGGAAGAGGGCCGAGAAGGTCGCTGCGGTGGCGCGTTTCGCGGCCAGGGCGTCGGAAGGACGGCTGACCTGGATCAGGCCGGGGCTCTCCGGGTAGACGGTGGCGCCCAGCACCGCGGCGACGTCCTCGACGGAGTCCTCGCGTGCCGTGGTGTAGATGACCGTCGGATGGCCGTCGAAGTGCAGTTCCTTCTTGGCGGCGCCCCAGCCCACCATGACGGAGCGCTCCAGGTCGGGCGCGAGCTTCATCGGATCGAGGATGCCGACGACGGTGAAGTACGTCTGGCTGATGAGGACCTGGGGCGGCTCCTGGCCGGGGGTCAGACGGGGGATGCCGAGCCGGGACGCCGCTTCGTAGCCGAGGACGACCGTCGGAAAGTTGTCGGTCGCGGCCTTCAGGAACGTACCGGAGCGGACCTTGCCGTTCACCGCGGGCAGCAGGTCGGTGCGGGCCGCGAGCACGGTGAGGCCCAGTCCGTCGTTGGCGTCGGTGCGGTCCGAGCGGCGCACCAGGGCATGGGTGTTGGCGACCGCGCTGGCGTGGGTGACCGGGCCGATCCGCCGGACCATGTCCGGTGCCTCCTCGGGCAGGAGGACGGGCGGTTTCCGGTCGGGCACGGGTTCGGCGCGCAGCGTGTTCGTGCCCAGTGCGGACAACTGCTGGTCGAGGTGGAGCTGGCTGGAGGCCGGGATGCTGGTCACCAGGATCAGGGTGGCGATGCCGATGGAGATGCCGAGCGCGGAGAGCGCGGCGCGCATCCGGCGGGTGCGGATCCCGAGCAGTCCCAGGCGCAGTACGTCGGACGGGGCGAGCCGGACGGGGCGGCTGGGGTCGGCGTCCGGAGCGGTCGGGTCGGGGGCGGTGCCGGTGCGGTTCACTGCGGGCTCCCGGTGTGCGCGGCGGTGTCGGCGACGATGCGGCCGTCGCGGATCTCGACCCGGCGCGGGAGCCGGGCCGCGAGGTCGCGTTCGTGGGTGATGACCGCGATGGTGGTGCCCTCGGCGTTCAGCCGGATGAGCAGGTCGAGGACGGCCTTGCTGTTGGCCGTGTCGAGGGCGCCGGTCGGCTCGTCGGCGAGGACCAGCGCGGGCCGGTTGACCAGGGCGCGGGCGATGGCCACCCGCTGGCGTTCGCCGCCCGAGAGCTGGTGCGGCAGGTGCCCGATGCGGTGGCCGAGCCCGACGCGTTCCAGCGCGGCGACCGCCAGTGGCCTGCGCTCCCGGCGCGGCACGCCCGCGTACAGGAGTCCGGTGGCGACGTTCTCCGCCGCGCTCAGGCCCTCGGTGAGGTGGAACTGCTGGAAGACGAAGCCGAGCCAGCGTCCGCGCAGCGCCGACAGGCGGCGGTCGGAAAGCCCGGCCGGGTCCTTGCCGCCGATCTCGACCGAGCCGTCGGTCGGCAGATCGAGGGTGCCCATGATGTTGAGCAGCGTCGACTTGCCGGAGCCGGACGGGCCGACGATGGCGAGCAGTTCGCCCTCGCCGATGGTGAGCGAGACGTTGTCGAGCGCCTTGACGCCGCCGTGGTACGCCTTCGTCGCGTTCCGGACGGTCAGGACGGGCGGGCCGCTCCGGAGGACAAGGGGGGCGCCGGCCGCCGTGTCCTCGGCGGCCGGCGCGGTGTGCGGCAGGCTCATGACGTGGTCACCACCGTGTCGCCCTCCTTGATACCGGCGCCCGAGACCTCGACCATGCCCTTCGCGAACAGCCCGGTCTTGATGGCGACGAGCTTGCCGCCGGGGCGCTGGAGCGCGTAGCCGCCCTCACTCAGCGCCAGCAGCGAGCCGACCGGGACGGCGAGTACCTGCTTGCGCTGCTCCGCCGTGAAGGTGACCTGCACGGACGCCGAGCTGAGGCCCTTCACCGCGGCGCTGTCCACCGGCTCGACCGTGACCTGGAGCGTGGCGTCGGACGGCGAGCCCGAGCTGTCCGCATCGGCCCCGCCCTGCACGGTCTGTCCGATCGAGGTGACCTTGCCCGGCACGGTCTTGGTGTCGGGCAAGGTGAGGGTGACGGCGTCGCCCTTGTGGACCGGACCGGACTCCTGCGCCTCCATCTTCACCCGGACCAGCTTGTGGACGGAGGTGACGGTCAGAATCTCCTCCTCCGCCGGATCCCCGAGCTGCGCCTTGATGCCGCTGACCCGGTACGTTCCGGGCAGCACGACGATCTGCCCGGGGGCGAGCTTCCCGGTCTCCTGCTGGCCGGTGTCGTGCTGCCAGCGCTTCAGCGCGGCGAGCAGCGTGGGGGTGAGTTCGGTGCCGGGTTCCGCGCCGTCGGCCTTGCCGCTCGTGCGGGGGGTGGGGCCGGTGTCGTAGCCGAGCGCCTTGAGGTTGTCGGCGAGTACGGTCACATCCCGCCCGCCGGTCCCCGCGGTGCCGAGGGTGCGGAAGATGGGGGTGTCGCCGAAGAACACCATCACGGGCCGGTCGTCGACCCAGTACAGCGGCTTGCCGCGGGCCACCGGGGTGTCCGTCTTCGGCAGCCGGGTCACCGCTCCCTTGCCGGTGCCCTTGACGGTCCGCTGCCCGCCGAAGCCGAGGGTGCCGGCCAGCGTCTTGCTGTCGGCCAGGTCCTGGCGCACGATTTTCGTCGTCCCCGCCGAGGGGGCGCCGGCCTCCTTGGGCTGCTGGTCACGGCCGTGCGCGGACAGCGCCACCGCGCCGGCGGCGCCCCCGGCGAGCACTACCAGGGCCACCGCCACCACCGCGACGCGCCTGCCCCGGCTGCGGCCGGGCGCCGGTGCGCTGTCAGTGCTTGACACTGAAGGACTCCTTCGTGCACGTATCGTCGGCCTTGGTCTGTTCGGCGTCGGAGAGCGAATTGCCGTTGCTGTCGTTGTACGTCCAGCCGATCGCGACGCCGTGATCGTCCTGGAGCATGTGGATCCGCATGCCCTTGTCGTTGAGGCACTTCACGTAGTTGCGGTACTGGTCCGTGTAGTGCGGGTTGACGTCCGAGTCCAGCTCCGGAGGTTGCAGGGGCCTCTTCACCAGACACGCGTCGAAGGCCGACTTGTACTTCGTCTCCTTCTCCATGCCGTACAACGGCGCCGCCTGCTTGGCGCCGGCCAGTGCGGCCCGCTTGGTGTTCATGGGGACGCCGTGGGCCTGGAGGCAGGCGTTGTAGGCGTCGCCGAGCCTGTCCCTCTCCTCGTCCGAGGAGTCCATGCGCAGCTGGGGCCGCCGGGAGTCGGTCTTCGACGCCTCCGAGGAGCCGGACTTACCGGCCGCCGACGGGCTTCCGGATTCCAGGGTGGAGACACCGTCCTTGGCGGCCTTGGCGCCGTCGCCGTCCGCACCGCAGGCGGTCAGTACGGTCGCGGCGAGGAGCGCGCAGGCGGAGATCGCGGCGGTACGGACCGCGGGAGAGAGAGGTTGCGTCTTCTGCATGCCGCCCAGCATCACGACGACTTGTCAGGAAGTTGTCAGGAACTCATGGCGTGCCGGTAGGGGCCGGGTCCGGTGGCCCGGAGCGGCCCGCGGCGTTCCTAGACTCACCGCATGTGCGCGCATGTGGTCGTCGCCGAGGACGACGCGAAACAGGCGGATCTGGTCCGCCGCTATCTGGAACACGAGGGCCACGACGTGGTCGTGGTGCACGACGGGCCGTCGGCGCTCGTCGAACTCCGGCGGCGGCCACCGGACCTGCTGATCCTCGACGTGATGATGCCGTACATCGACGGCCTCGACGTGTGCCGGATCGTGCGCGCGGAGGCGGACCTCGCCGCCCTGCCGGTGATGATGCTGACGGCCCGTTCCACCGAGGACGACCTGCTGCTCGGCCTGGACCTGGGCGCGGACGACTACCTGTCCAAACCGTTCAGCCCGCGTGAACTGATGGCCCGTGCCCGGTCCCTGCTGCGGCGCGGCGGCCGGACGGGCGGCGGCATGGCGGCTGCCGCGCCCGACCCCGTCCTGCGGTCCGGGCCGCTGACCGTGAACCCCGGACGCCACGAGGTGTGGGCCCACGGCCGCCGCATCCACTGCACACCGGGCGAGTTCCGGCTGCTGGAGGTGCTGGCCTCGCGGCCGGGGCAGGTCTTCACCCGGGCCCAGATCCTGGAGCGGCTGCACGGCATCGACCGCTACATCACCGCGCGCACCGTGGACGTACACGTCATGAACCTCCGCAAGAAGATCGAGGAGGACCCGCGCAACGCCCGCCGCCTGCTGACGGTCTACGGCGTCGGATACAAGCTCGTCGACGAGGAGCCGCCCGCCGACGGGGAGGGCGACGAGCCCGCCGACGACCGGAGGGACGCGCGCCGTGGGCTCTGAGCCACCCGGGCGCCGGGGCCGCGCCGCGGCGGTCACCTCCCGTCGCCTACCGGCCCGTTGGCGTCGCGTGCCGAGGGCGCTGCGCCGCAGCCTGCTGCTGCGCCTGCTGGCCGTCTCCGTGATCGTGTCCGTCTGCTCGGTCGCCGCCACCGCGTACGTCGTCGTCCAGATGACGGCCGTCGCCATCCGCCAGGAACAGGGCCAGGCGCTGGCCGACGACGCCAAGGCGTACGACGCACTGCTCGGCTACGCGGCCCGGCACCCGGACTGGTCGGAAGCAGGCGCCACGGTGACCGCGCTCGCCCGCAACACCGGCCACCGCATCGTGCTGACCAGTCGGGGCCACCCGCAGCCGGTCGCCGACTCCGACCCGGAACCCGGCGTGCCGTTCCGGCCGCCCGCCAAGCCCACCGCCGTGATCGACCCGCTCGCCGTCGACCCCGACCTGCTGCCCCGCTCGGCGGGCGACCGGATCGACCCGCGTGCGGTGGGCCCGTTCCTGTTGCCCCGGCACGAACGCCGCTACCTGGACGTCCTCGCCTCGCGCCTCCAGTCATGCGTGCAGAGGACGACCGGGGCCGCCGCCCGTATCGAGCGGGGGCCGGGCGGGCGGCCCTGGCTGGAGTCGCCGAGCGCGAGCACCATGCCTGGCTGCGACGCCACGGCCCTCGGCGAGCCGACCCCCACCGAGAAGAAGGCGCTCACCGCGCTCAGCGCCCTCGTCAACACCTGCCTCGCCGGGGGGGGGGGGGGGGGCGCGGCCCCCCCCCCCCCCCGCCCCCCGCGCGCCCCCCCCCCCCCGAAGAGACACCCACACACACCCACGAGAAAGAAA
>NZ_JBHYGX010000002.1:241921-292759 GCF_042739975.1 Streptomyces sp. NPDC059080 | reverse complement strand
TCACCCCCCCCCGCGCGGGGCGCGGCGCGCCCCCCGCGACCATCCCCCTCCCCCACCCGGGGCGGCCGGTGGCCACCGGCCGCTGGTCCGGTGAACCCCTGGTCTCCTCATGTCTCGCCACCGGGCGCGCGGAACAGCTCGCGCCGTACGTGGCGCCCGCCGCGCAGCTCTACGTCTCCGCTCCGGCCCGCACCGCGACCACCTTCTTCGCGCTGTCCCCGGCCAACAAGGCGCGGATCGCCGGGGGCGCGGCGCTGGTGCTGCTGGTGACCGTCGTGGCCACCGTCCTGGCGGGCATCCGGCTGGTGCGTCCGCTGCGCGCGCTGACCGCTGCGGTGCAGCGGCTGACGGACGGCGACGAGTCCGCCCAGGTGCGGGTGGTCGGCGGCGACGAGATCGGCCGGCTGTCGGTCGCCTTCAACACGATGGCCGGACGGCGCGCGGAACTGGAGCGGCTCCGCAAGGCGATGGTCAGCGACGTGGCGCACGAGCTGCGCACGCCGCTGAGCAACATCCGGGGCTGGCTGGAGGCGGCGGAGGACGGCGTCGTCGACAACGACGGGGAGCTGCTGGCCTCCGTGCTGGAGGAGGCCCTGCTGCTCCAGCACATCATCGACGACCTGCGTGATCTGTCGGCGGCCGACGCGGGCGAGCTGCGGTTGTCGAAGGTGCCGGTGCCGGTCGCGGACGTGCTGGCACAGACCGCGCACGCGCACCGTGCCGACGCGGAGGCGAGCGGGGTGCGGCTCACCGTCACCGCCGACGAGGCGGCGCTCGTGGACGCGGACCCGGTCCGGCTGCGGCAGATGACCGGCAATCTGCTCTCCAACGCGATCCGGCACACACCACGCGGCGGCACGGTGACCCTGCGTGCACAGGTGAGGGAGGACTCCGTACGGATCGACGTGGCGGACACGGGAGCGGGCATCGCGCCGGACGAACTCCCGCACGTCTTCGAGCGTTTCTGGCGTGCCGAGAAGTCCCGCAGCAGGCAGACCGGCGGCAGCGGCCTGGGCCTGTCGATCGTGCGCAAACTCGCGGAGGCCCACGGCGGCGCCGTCACGGCACACAGCACGCCGGGCGCGGGCTCCGTCTTCCGGCTCACCCTCCCGCTGCTGCCGGAGGCGGGCGCCGACCGCTGACGGCGACGGGCCCGGCGGCGGCCCGGACGGACCACGGTGCCGTCCGGACCGCCGCCGCAGCGGGCGGCCCGTCACCGCGGTCGGTGCCCGTCAGCCGCGATCGGAGTGGGCGGTGGCGGAGTAGCCGTCGTGCCAGGCGGCTTTGGCGCCGGAGTCGCCGATTCGGTAGACCTGTACGCCCGCGCCGACTCCGATGACGACGGACAGCACCGCGGCGGTGAGGCGCAGGGGGAGGGCCACCGCGCTCGTGGATCCCACCGAGTCGGCGGCGTGGCGGGTGGCGCGGCGGTAGGACCACCACACCGCCGTCGACACCAGGAAGAGCGCGAGGGCCCAGGGGAGCAGTTCGTCACCGAGTGCGGTGTGCGCGCGGACCAGGGGGTCGCGGTCCACGTGTCGCTCCAGCCACTCGCCGGCCTGCGTCGTCAGCGGCACGCTGATCAGGGACACCAGCGCGAGGACCGGCAGCGCGAGTCCGAACCGGCGCATGACCGAGGGGAGGACGGCACAGAGGATCAGCGCGAGGGCGGTGAGGGGTACCAGGACCACGACGACATGCACGAGCAGGATGTGTGCGGGGATGCCGTTGATCAGGTCGAGTCCCACGGGGGCTCCTTCGGGGTGGGTGTTCGAGGCCGGGCAGGAGACGCGCAGGGCCGCTGCGGCGCCCTTGTTGGCGAAGCCGCGGTCGCGCCGGTCAGCATGAGGCGGGGCCCGGCCGAGCGGTGCGGGCGCCGGTGGCGCACCCCACGACTCGCGTGCGGACCCCCCGGCTCGCATCCGGGGTGGTGGTGAACGTGGTGGCCATGGGGCTCCTCTCGGCGGGCGCGCTCCGGCGACGGGTGGCTCAGCCTCACAGCCCCACCTCTGTGAACCTTCTGAAACGGAGCTGCGGGCCGTTCTCAGCGCCGATTCAGAGGAAACTCAGAGGCATGCCTCGCCCCGCCGTGGCCTGCGCCGGGGCATGCTGAAGGAACCATGGACGAGCCGCGTACCCCATCGCCCCTGCACCGCCCTGACGGAGAACCCGTACGGATCCTCGTCGTCGACGACGAGCCCGACGTCACCGACGTCCTGGCCGGAGTGATGACCGGCGAGGGCTGGCAGGTCCGCACCGCCGCGGACGGCGCGACGGCGCTCGCCACCGCCCGTGACTTCCGCCCCGACGCGGTGGTCCTGGACCGGATGCTGCCCGACCTGAACGGGCTGGAGGTCCTGCGGGCCCTGCGACGCGAGGAACCGCGCGTGTGCGTGCTCTTCCTGACCGCCCGCGACGCGGTCGAGGACCGCATCGCCGGCATCACCGCAGGCGGTGACGATTACGTCACCAAGCCCTACAGCCTGGAAGAAGTCCTCGCCCGGCTCCGCGGACTCCTCCGACGGGCCGGTATGACCGCCGATCCGGGAACGAACCGGCTCACCGTCGGGGACCTCACCATGGACGAGGAGGCCAGAGAGGTCAGACGCGGTGAGGCCCGCATCGATCTGTCCCGCACCGAGTTCGAACTTCTGCGCTTCCTCATGCGCAATCCGCGCCGGGTGCTGTCCAAGGCCCAGATCCTCGACCGTGTCTGGGCCTACGACTTCGGCGGCCGCTCCCACATCGTCGAGCTCTACATCAGCTATCTCCGCAAGAAGATCGACGCCGGACGCACCCCGATGATCCACACGGTGCGTGGGGTCGGCTACGTCCTCAAGCCGGAAGCACCGTGAGACGCCTGCTGCCCCGCACCCTGCGCGGCCAGCTCACGGCCGGGCTCGTCACGCTGCTCGCCCTCGCCTGCCTCGTCGTCGGCATCGTCACCGCCCTCGCGCTGCGCGACTTCCTCATGGGGCGCCTGGACGAACAGCTCATCGCCTCCCGCGGCCGGTTCGCCGCCAGCCTGGAACACGAGGCCGCGCCCGACGCCGACAACCGCCCCGACACCCGGGGCCAGGCCGATGCCACCTTCGGCGCCCGCCTCCTGAACGGCACCCTCACCCAGGCGGCCGTCGTCCACGACGCCACCGACCACGCCCTCCCCCTCACCCCCGGGGACCGCCGCGCCCTGGCGGAAGTCCACGCCGACGGACGCGGACACAGCATCCGCCTCTCCGCCCTGGGGTCCTACCGCGTCACCGCCGTCCGAGGCGACGACCAGGACATCCTGATCACCGGCCTGCCCCTGCACCCGGTGGAAGAGACCGTGGAACGCCTCGAAGCAGTCGAAGCCATCCTGTTCGGCGTCGCCATCGTGGCCACCGGCATCGCCGGGGCCCAGTGGGTACGGATCTCCCTGCGGCCCCTCCGGAACGTCACCACCCGCGCTGCGGAAGTGGCCGGACTGCCACTCGCCAGCGGTGAGATCGCCATGCCCGGACCGCTGCCCGACACCGACCCCCGCACCGAGGTCGGCCAGGTCAGCACGGCCCTCAACCACATGCTCGGCCACGTCGAGGACGCCCTCACCCGCCGCCAGGCCGGCGAGGAACGCCTGCGGCACTTCGCCGCCGACGCCAGCCACGAACTGCGCACCCCCGTCGCCAACATCCGCGGCCACGCCGAACTCGCCCTACGCCACCGCGGCCCCGTCCCCGCCGACGTCCGCCACGCCCTGGAGCGCATCGACGGCGAGTCGCAGCGCATGACCCGCCTCGTCGACGACCTGCTGCTCCTCGCCCGCCTGGACGCCGGGCGCCCCCTCGAACACGAGCCGGTCGACCTGACCCTGCTGATCCTGAACGCGACGGACGACGCCCGCGCCGCAGGGCCCGGCCACCACTGGTTCCTCGACCTTCCCGAGGAACCCGTCACCGTGACCGGCGACGCCCACCGCCTCCAGCAGGCCATCGGCAACCTCCTCGCCAACGCCCGCACCCACACCCCGCCCGGCACCGACGTGACCATCGCCCTCATCACCGAGCCGAACGGCGTCGCCGTGCAGGTGAGCGACACCGGTCCCGGCATTCCCGAAGAGGTCCGGCCCGAGGTCTTCGGCCGCTTCGTCCGCGCCGACCACGCCCGCTCCCGCACCACCGGCAGCACCGGTCTGGGCCTCGCCATCGTCCACGCCGTCGCCACCGCCCACGGCGGAACCGCCACCGTCACCAGCGGCCCCGGACACACCACCTTCCGCCTCACACTCCCGAACTGACACCGTCCGGTCTGCCGGCGCACCGATGGATCAAGACCGCGAACAACCACCGTGTGCGGGGACAGCTGACAGGGCTACGTGTGACGCTTCCTCGCAGGCAAGGGCGCCATGACGAACCTCTCCCTCACCCCCGCCGCCCCGCCAACAGCTCGCCGAGCCACGGCGCCTGGCGGCGGTCGGGCGCGTCATCCTAGGGAGGCCAAGGAAGGACCTTTTCAAGACAGGGTCAAGCAACGCTCACGCCACCTTCAAGGTTTGCTGAAGCCTTCCGGATGCGGCGATTCATGGTGCTGGGCGGGCGCGGTGGGGCGTGGCCGACGGGGTGCGGCCCGGGTACGGCTGTTCGCTTACCCTGGCGGTGTCGGATGGCCCTGGTCAGGGTCGTATCGGGAAGCCCGGGTGTGGTGGTGTGCCGCGTCGGGGCCGGTAGCCGGTGCCGCCCCGGCGGGACGCGGCCGGCGGTGAGGGCGGAGCGTCGTGGAGAAGGTCGTGCTCATGGCCGCCGGGCTGTACGTCATCGTTCTGCTGCGGGCCGGAGGGACCTTTGCCGTCGGGTGGCTGGCCGGTGCCGGGGTGCGGCGCGGTCGGCTCGCGGAGCGCATGTCCTCGGCCACGTTCGTGCGGGCGGAGCGGGCGATCCAGCGGTGGGGCGCGCCGGTGGTGGCGGTCTCCTTCCTGACCGTCGGATTCCAGACGGCCGCCAACTTTCTCGCGGGGAGCATGCGTATGCCCCTGCCGCGTTATCTGCCCGCGCTGTTCGTGGGCGGGGCGTGCTGGGCGCTGGTCTACGCGACGGTCGGGATCGGTGCGCTGGAGCTGCTGGCGCGGCTGTTCGCCGAGCGGACGGCGCTCGGGGTGGCCGTGGTCGCCGCCCTGCTCGTCGTGGTGTGTGGCGTGGCGGTGTACCGGCGCAGGAACGCCGGGTCGGCCGGGTCCAGGGCGAGGACGGCGCCGAAGGCGAGGGCGCGGTCGCGGGGGGGGGGCGGCGGGGGCCGCCCGGGGGGTGGGGGTGGTGGGGGGGGGGGTGCCGGGGGGCTGCAGGGGGGGGGGGGCCGGGGGGGCCGGCGCGGCCGACGAAGCCTGAGGGGTTGCGGTAGGGCGCGGACGCCGCGCTGCATCGCCGGGCCGCAGGCCCCAGGAACGGCGTGGGCGCCGCACCGCCGGGCCGCAGGCCCCGGGAATCCAAGGCCCCCGGCCTGTCCCGACCTACGGCACCAAAATCAACACCTACGGCACCAAAATCAACCGAATCGGATCGCCGACCTTCTGCTCCAAGCGGCGAACCGCCTCCGCCGCATCAGCCAGCGGAAGGTGATCGGTGATCGACGGCCCCAGATCGAGGCGCCCCATGGCGGTCAGCCGGATCAGTTGGTCGACGTGTTCGGGCGAGGAACCGTAGTGGCCGCGGATCTGGTTGCAGTTCCAGCTGAAGCGGGTGCCGTCGGTGACGGTGAGCGGGTGCGGGGTGAGGCCGGCGAGGACCATGATGCCGCCGCGACGCAGGACCACTGCCGCCTGGTCGCGGATCGCCGGGACCCCGGCGAAGTCGAAGGCGGCGTCCAGGCCGCGGCCACCGGTGGCGCGCCGTACGGCCGCGGCGAAGTCGGGGTCGGCCGGGTCCAGGGCGAGGTCGGCGCCGAAGGCGAGGGCGCGGTCGCGGGCGCCGGGCAGCGGGTCGACGGCGATGACCGGGGCGGCTCCGGCGAGCCGGGCGAGGCGGATGCCGTGGACGCCCAGGCCGCCCGCGCCCCAGACGCCCACGGCCTGCGCGGGGCGGACCGCGCCGGTGTCCACGAGGGCGGCGTACGGGGTGGAGACGGCGTCGGGGATGATCGCCGCCTGGTCGAAGGGGAGGTGGTCGGGGATCGGGGCGAGGGTGTCCTCGCGGGCGAGGGTGTACCGGGCCCAGCCGCCGTCGTAGTCGACGCCGCGGGTGTGCGGGCTCAGGCACGGGGCGCGGCGCATGGCGCAGTTCGTGCACCGGCCGCAGCTCTGGCCCGCCTGGAGCGCCACCCGCATCCCCGGGGCCCAGTCGCCGAGGAGGCCGGGGCCCAGGGTGTGGATCACCCCGGCGACCTCGTGGCCGAGGGTGACCGTCCCGACGGGGACGAACGGCTTCAGGCTGCCGTCGATGAGGTGCACGTCGGAGAGGCACACCCCGGCGGCCTTGACCTCGATCAGTACCTCTCCCGGACCGGGTTCGGGGACGGGGACCTCTTCGACGCGGAACGTGGTGCTGGGGAGGTGCAGACGTCCGGCGAGCATGGTGTTCACGGCGGGAACCTCCGGGTTTCTGTGGTGGGAGGAACGGCTCAGGCGGCCGCGTAGACGTCTTCGACGTACCGGCCGTCGGCGACCAGTGTGTCGAGCCAGGCGGCGGCTTCGGCGGCGTCCGCGCCGGGGGTGTGGGTGAGGTAGAGGGCGCGGAAGGCGTCGCGTACGCCCGGGGCCATGCGGGCGCCGTCGCCGCAGACGTAGACCGCGGCTCCGGCGTCGAGCAGCTTCCATACGTCGTCGGCTTCGGCGGCGATCCGGTGCTGGACGAAGCGCCGGCCGTCGACCGGTGCGGCGCTGAAGGCCGGGCGCATCCGGACCGCACCGGCCAGTTCGGCGGCGCGCAGTTCCCGGGAGTGCAGGTAGTCGGCGTCGGGGGCGTCGCAGCCGAAGTAGCAGAGCGCCGGGGCGAGTGCGGTGCCGTCCGCGGCGAGGGCGAGCCGGTCGGCGACGGCGCCACGGAAGGGGGCCAGGCCGGTACCGGCCGCGATCATGATCAGCGGGGTGTCCGCGTCGTGCCGGATCCGGAAGACCTCCCGGCACGGCTGGATCCGGGCGTACACGGTGTCGCCGGGGCGCACGGTGTGCAGATACCCCGAGCCGGTGCCGCGGTAGGTGCCCCGGCCCGAGCGGGCGGGCGCCTGGAGCAGCGAGACCATCAGGTCGACGTGGTGCGGGTCGCCGGTGGGCGAGGACGAGACGGAGTAGTGGCGCGGCCGGATCGGCTCCAGCAGTTCCAGCAGCACCGGCCAGGTCAGCTCCGCCGCCAGCGCCGGGCTGTCCTCGATGACGTCCAGCAGCCCGCGGTGGTCGGCGGCGCGCGCCTCGGCGTCCTCCGCCAGCGCCTCCAGGGCCTTCCGCTCGGGCGGGCAGGGGTTGAGCCCGGCGAGGACGGTCAGCTGCCCGGCGGTCGGGCGGTCCTGCAACTCGACGTGGCGGGTGAGGAGTTGGCGTACGGTGACCGGCCGGTCGATCGCGAGGCCGTCGCGGCGCGGGCGGTGGGCGGTGATCCGCAGCACGGCGTCCGGGTTCACCCGCAGGACCCGGACGGCCCGCTCGACCAGCTCCGGGTCGTTGGCCGGGAGCACCGTCAGATGGTCCGCGGTGCGGTACGTCTGCCCGTCGGGCAGCGCGAGGCGGACGTGGCGCTTGGCGCGCGGGTGGTCGGGGTGGGTGAGGCTGCCGGTCTCGGTGACCGTCATCGGGACCATGCCGTGCCGGGCGGCCAGCGCGTCCAGCGGACCGCCGGTGACCTCGGTGACGGTGTAGGCGGGGCCCTCCGGCGCGGCGGCGGGGGAGGCGCCGGCGGTGGCCGGATCGCCGTACGCGCCGAGCAGGGCGGTGCGCAGGGCGCCGGTGAACGCGGTGACCGCGCCGTTCAGGTCGCCCGAGGCGTCCGCCTCCGCGCGCTCCAGCAGCCGGGTGCCGCCGAGAGCGGCCAGCCGGTCGTCGATGAGGGTGGGGACGCGCTGGTAGGTGGCGGACCAGTTGCGGTCGCCGACGCCGAGGACGGCGTAGGTGACACCGTCGGCGGCGTCGGGCCCGGCGGTCTCCAGCCAGCGGACGAACTCCGCGGCGTCGTCCGTGGGGCGGCCGTTGTACGAGGCGGCGACGATGACGACGGGCCGGTCGGTGGGCAGGGCGCCGGTGTGGGCGTCGAGCGGGGCGATCGCCGTGGCACAGCCGGTGTCGGTGGCGGCGTCGGCCAGCCGGGCGGCGAAGTCGCGGCAGGTCCCGTAGTTGGAGCCGTGCAGCAGCAGCACTCCGGTGTCCTGCCGTACCCGGGTGGGCAGGGTGCCGCCGTCGGCCGGGGCGTCCTTCTCGCGCACGGCGCCGGTGGGCAGCGTGGCGCGGTGCGCGGCGCGGTCGGCCGGGGTGCGCGGGGCGAGGCCGAGGGTGAAGCCCTCCGGCTTGATGGTGAGCGCCTGCTTGAGGTCCATCGTGTAGTCGGCGTGGTCGAGCAGCCGGTAACGGTGGACCAGCATGGCGAGCAGCATGGTGGCCTCGTGCAGCGCGAACTGCCGCCCGATGCAGGCGCGTTCGCCGGTGCCGAACGGTTTGAAGGCGTGCGGGGAGCGGGCCGCCTCCGCCTCGGGGGAGAAGCGCGAGGGGTCGAACAGCTCGGGGTTGTCGCCCCAGACCGGGTCCCGGTGCAGCATCGGCGTCAGCACCGTCGCCCACTGCCCGGCCCGCAGCGGTACGCCGCCCACCTCGGTGTCGGTGAGCGCCTGCCGGGCGAAGCTGGGGGCGGGCGGGTACATCCGCAGCGTCTCGTTGAGGACCTGGCGGGTGTGGTGCAGGCGGCCGATGTCCTCGAACGTCGGCTCCGGGTCGGGCACGTCGCCCCACAGCTCGTCCACCTCGCGCTGCACCAGCCGCAGCGCGGACGGGTGCTTGAGCAGGTTGTACAGCGCGAAGGACAGGGTGCCCGAGGTGGTTTCGTGCCCGGCGATGAGGAAGGTGATGACCTGGTCGCGGATGTTGGCCAGGTCGAGGCTGGTGCCGTCCGAGGGGTGGGTGACGCCGAGCATCAGCCCCAGCAGATCCTTGCCGTCGGGTGCCGGTGCGCCCGGGGCGGTGCGCGCCGCGATGACCTCGTCCACCACCGACGCCAGATAGGCCGCGTCGGCGCGGAACGCCGCGTCGGTGCGGGTGTGGTCGAGCTCCGGGTCGCGGCTGAGCTTCGTCATCGCCCAGTGCAGACAGCGCACCAGCGCCTCGACGAAGGGGTGCGGCTCGTCCCGGTCGAAGGACCCGAAGTCGAAGCCGAATCCGGTGAGTCCGATGGTGTCCAGCGTCATCCGGGTCATGTCGTCGGGTACGTCGACGGGGGCGCCGTCCGCGCACCGGCGGTCCCAGGCGCCGATCAGCCGGCGGGCGACCCGCAGCATGACCGGGTGGTAGGTCCGCATCGAGCCGAGCGCGAAGGCGGGCATCAGGATGTCGTGCGCCTTGGTCCAGTTGGGCTCGTCGTTGTACGCGGTGAACAGTCCGTCATGGGTGAACTCCCGGACGTTCTCCAGCGCCGGTCCGATCGCCTTGCCGAAGCGCCGCTCGTCGGACAGCTCGGTGACCAGGTCCAGGCTGCTGACGAACAGGGTGTCCCGGCCGTGCTGCCGCTGGACGAAGGCCGGACCGTGCTGCCGGGCCAGGGCCATGGTCCGCAGCAGAGGGGTGCGGGCCGGGGTGTGGGAGATGTCGACGACGGGGATGCCGCCGAGGTCGTCGGGGTGCGGTGGGAGCACAGTCGCGGACATTGAGGCGAACCGCCTTCCGTGAAGCAGGGAGACCGGAACGACCCGCGGGGATCGGTTCCAGCGGTCGTCTCCAGCCTCGCCGTTGGGCGGGGCGCGGCCCGCCAGTGCCCTGCACGATCGTGTAGTGCCCCGGTGTGCACGGGGGTTGCGGAAGTGCCCGGGATGTGGCACGCGGCGGAGTGGGCGGGCGTCCGGGACGGTGGAACGGGGCGGTGGGATCCCGGTGGAGGCGAGGTGCGAGAAAGGTCACCTTTGGGGGGCTCGTGACAGGTCGGTACCGTTTCGCCAGGGCGTCAATGACAGGATAGAAGCGGAAGAGAAGGGAATCCGCGCTATTTGTGCTTCCCTTCCCGTTTTCCGCTCCCGTCCCCCTGCCGGAGCGCACACCCGATAGGCCCGTCCTGCCATGCCGCTCGCCTTCCTCCACCGTCTGCGTGACCGAATGCCGCACCGCCCTGCCTCGCCCCTTCCCGGTGGGGCGGGCGCGTTGGATCTGCGGGTGGACGATCCCGTCGGACTGCCGATGGCGGGCGTGACGGTCTCGGTCCGCAACCTCGGCGCCCAGGAGGTGACGCAGGGGCGGACCGACCCCAACGGGCGGCTGACGGTGACGCTGCGGCCCGGTACGTACCGGCTCGTGGTGACGTCCGACGGCTTCCGCCCGGTGCGGTGCGAGGCCGAGGTGGTGGCGGGCGAACGGACCGCGCCGCGCCCGATCGCCCTGGAGCCCGCCCCGGCGCTGCCGCTGCCCGCCGCCGGGCAGTGGCGGATCGACCCCGACCACAGCGCCATCCGCTTCACCGCCCGGCACATCGGGCTCGCCGAGATCCACGGCCGGTTCAACCGCTTCGAGGGCGGACTGTGGATCGGCGAACGGATGGCGGACTCGCGGGTCGAGGTGGCCATCGAGGCGGCGAGCATCGACACCGGGGTGCGGATGCGGGACGAGCATCTGCGGTCGGCGGAGTTCCTGGACGTGGCGCGGTTCCCGTATCTGCAATTCACAGGGGAGCGGTTCGTGCACAAGGGCGGCGGCCGCTGGGCGGTGCAGGGCGTGCTGCATCTGCACGGCGTCAGTCGCACGGTGCAGCTCGACACCCGCTACCTCGGGATCGGTACGGGCATCGCGGGCGAGACCCGCACCGCCTGCCAGGCCGTCACCGAGCTGCACCGTGAGGACTTCACCCTCGACTGGCGCAAGATGCTGGCCAAGGGCATCGCCGCGATCGGCGCGACGATCCGCGTGGAGCTGGACATCCAGGCGATCCGGCCCGAGTAGCGGCCCGCGGACGCGAGGGCGGAGGCGCACGGTTGCCCACCGTGCGCCGCCGCCCTTTTCCGCGTCGTCCCGGTCCGTGTCCTGCCTCACTCCCGAGGCCGGTGGCGGCCGGAATCACACATGTCATCGTACGATGACATCAGTCGCTGACATCGCGGCGTCGCCGAAACAGGAGGAACTGGCCGTGGAGCCCGCCCGAACAAGGTCCCCGTGGCAGGAGCGGGCGCTGGTGCCCGTGCTGGTGTCGGTCGGGATGCTGGTGGCGATCATCAGCAGCCTGGGCGCGCCGCTGATCCCGACCATCGCGCGGGTCGACCATGTCTCGCTGGAGCTGGCCCAGTGGTCCCTGACGGTGACGATGCTGGTGGGCGCGGTCGTCACGCCGTTGATGGGGCGGCTGGGGGACGGGCCGCACCGGCGCCGGGTGATCCTCGGCGGGCTGGTGCTGACGCTCTCCGGCAGCCTGCTGGCGGCGCTGCCGACGGGCTTCACCGGGCTGCTGGCCGGGCGGGCGCTGCAAGGCGTCGGCATCGCCCTCACCCCGCTGACCATGGCCACCGCCCGTGACGCGCTGCCGCCCGAGCGGGCCCGGCACACGGTGGCGACCCTCTCCCTGACCGCCGCCGCCGGGGTGGGCCTCGGCTACCCGCTCACCGGCTTCCTCGCCCGGTATCTGGGCCTCCACGCCGGATTCTGGTTCGCCGCCCTCGCCTCGGCGCTGGCGCTGGCGGCCCTCGTCGTCGTCCTTCCGCCGTCGCCGCGCAGGGCGCAGCATCCGCTGGACATCACCGGGGCGCTGCTGCTGGCCGCGGGCATGGCCGGGCTGCTCCTGACCACCACCGCGGGCGGCCGCTGGGGCTGGACCTCGCCGCGCCTGATCGGGCTGGCCGGGGCATCCGTGGCGCTGCTCGCCTGGTGGGTGGTGCACGAGCTGCGCACCCCGCACCCGCTCGTCGACATCCGCCTCGTCCGCGACCGGCAGGTACTCGCCGCCGACCTCACCGCGGTGCTCTCCGGCGTCGGGATGTACGTGATGCTGTCGATGGTGCCGCAGTACGTGCAGACGCCGCGGTCCGCGGGGTACGGGTTCGGCGCCTCGGTGGTGATCGCCGGGCTGATCCTCACGCCGTTCTCGGTGGCCAGCATGGTCTCCGGGCGGTTGGTGCGGCTGGCCTCCCGCTCCGTCCCGCCGGGCCGGATGCTGCCGCTGGGCTGTCTGATCTGCCTGGGCGGGACGGCGTTGTTCACCTGTGTGCGGGGCGGGTTGTGGGAGGCGTTCGTCGCCATGGGGCTCATCGGGCTGGGCGCCGGGGTCACCGTGTCCGTGATGCCCGCCCTCATCGTGGGGGCGGTTCCGGCGCACGAGACCAGCAGCGCGTTGAGCTTCAACCAGGTGGTGAAGTACATCGGTTACTCCTCCGGCAGCGCATTCACCGCGGCGGTGCTCGCGGCCCACCCCGGGACCGGCGGGCTGCCCGCCGAGAGCGGCTACCGGGTGGCCGGGCTCGCCGGGTGCGGGGTCTGGGTGGTCACCGCGCTCGTCGGCTATCTGCTGGTGCGCGTCCGGTCCGGGCGGACGGCATCCGGCTCCCTGGGGGCGGCGCCGGTCGCCGCGACGCATAAAGTGGCGGTGACGGAGGGTGAGCCCGCGGGGCGGGAGGATGTGGAGGCACGGCGGTGACCGGCACTCAGGAGGCGCGCCGCAGGGATTCCGCGCGCAGCCGCGAGGCGCTGCTGCGCGCGGCGAGCGAACTCTTCTCGGAGCGCGGCTTCGACCGCACCACGACCCGTGACATCGGCCGCCGCGCGGGCGTGGACCCGGCGCTCATCGCCCGGTACTTCGGTGGCAAGACACAGCTCTACCTCGCCGCGGTCGAGGCCGAACGGGGCGACGCTCCGGTCAGCGACCTCCTCGCGCCGGACCGGCTGCGCCAGGTCCTCGAAGGTGCCGCCCGCCGGGGCCTCGTCCCCATCCTCCAGGTCGGCGTCCAGCCGCTGAGCGACCCGGAGGCGGACGCGGCGGCCCGTGCCGCGCTGCACGACCGGCTCGTCGAGCCGCTGCACCGCCGGTTCGTGGCGGAGGGCCGGGCGCAGCCCCGGCTGCGCGCCGAGATCGTGGTCGCCGCGGTCATCGGCATCGTGCTGGGCCGCAGCTCCGGCGCCTTCGAGGAGTTGGGCGAGGTGGCGTCGGACGATCTGGCGGCGCTGCTCCAGGAGACGCTGCGGGGCGGCGAGTAGGAGCGCGCGGCCCGGTACGCGGACGCGCCGCGGCCCCGGTCCCCGCGGGGAGGTGTATGGGCTGGACGCCGACATCCTGCGGGCCCCGGGCGACGGGGCACCGGTCGTCGTCCCCCGCGCGGGCACACCGCTGCCGACGTCCGCAACCGGCCGGCTGACGGCGCCTGCCGTGCGGTACGGGGCGGCGGACGCGCCACCGCCCCGTACCCCCGCCGGGCCGCGCCCGGCCAGGTCGCGTCCCGCGGTTCGGGAGCCCGGGACCGGCCGCGCTCCGGCCGGACGCCGGGTCAGCGGGGACCGGCCAGGACCTCCGCCGCGGCGACGCCGGAGGCGGCCGTCGCACCGTACGTGAACAGCCGGACCGCCCCGGGCACGTCCGGCCCGGGCAGCCCCATCTCCACCACGACCGCGTCGGGCCGCGCCGTGACGAGAGTGGCGAGCGCATCGGCCATCCAGCCGTGCCGCGCGGCGTCGCGCACCACCACGACCAGCGGGCGCCCCGTGGCCGGGGCCAGCGCCTGCTCCTCCAGCACGCCCGGGCGGCCGGTCACCTCCTGACGGGGGATCCGCACGGACGTGGTGCCGGGCAGCCGCTCGCGCAGCGGCGCGCCGACGCCCCACGGTGTCTCGTCGCCGACCGCGAGGTTGGTGGACGGCACCAGCTCCACCACATGCGCCGGTGCGGCCAGCGGCAGGACACCGTCGCCCGCGCCACTGACCCGCAGGGCGCGCCGCGCGGCGACGAAACCGATGTCGCGGCGGACCGGGTCGGCGGGCACCGAGCGGCGCAGCCCGGCCGACCAGCGGGCGAACTCGCCGACCCGGTCCGCCGCCTCGGCCAGCCGCTCCTCCGGCAGTGTGCCCGCGGAGGCGGCGGCGATCAGCGCGCCGACCAGGAGTTCCGCGGTGTCCTCCCCGGCGTTCTCCCCGCCGACGCAGAGCGCGTCGGCGCCCGCGGCGACGGCCCGCACCGCGGCGCCGTCGATCCCGTAGAGGCCGGTGACCGCGCCCATCTCGATGGCGTCGGTGACGATCAGCCCGTCGAAGCCCAGCTCCCCGCGGAGCAGATCGACGAGGATGCGGCGGCTGAGGGTGGCGGGCAGTTCCCGGTCGTAGGCGGGGACCAGGAGGTGGCCGCTCATCACCGCGCGGACGCCCGCGTCCAGAGCGGCGCGGAACGGCGGCAGCGCCTGCGCCGCGATCTCGTCGGCGGCGGCGTCGTAACTGGGCAGCCCGTGGTGGGAGTCGACGGCGACGTCGCCGTGGCCGGGGAAGTGCTTGGCGCACGCGGCGACCCCGGCCGACTGGAGCCCGCGGACCCAGGAGGAGGCGTGCCGGGAGACGACCTTGGCGTCGACGCCGAACGACCGGACGCCGATGATGGGGTTGTCGGGGTTGGAGTTGACGTCGACGCTGGGCGCGTAGTCCAGGCTCACCCCGGCGGCGTGCAGCTGACGGCCCAGGTCCCGTGCGACGGCCTCGGTCAGCTCGGTGTCGTCGACGGCGCCGAGCGCGAAGTTGCCCGGCCGGGTGGCGCCGGTCGCCGCCTCCAGGCGGGTGACGTCACCGGCCTCCTCGTCGATGGCGATGATCAACTCGGGGTTCTCCGCGCGTAGTTGCGCCGCGAGCTGCGCCACCTGCTCCACGCCGGTGATGTTCCGGGCGAACAGCACCACGGAAGTGAGCCCCTCGCCGATGGCGCGCAGGATCCACGGGGGCGCCACGGTGCCGGTGAACCCGGGCTGGAGGACGGAGAGGGCGAGCCGCCGCAGTTCCTTGCTGTGCATGGTGGAGGACATCGACCGGCCTTCCGGGTAGTGCCGACACATCGCCACGGTGTTCATTGGTACAGGCCAATGGATATTGGCCTGTACCAATTACCGCTGTCAAGGGGCCCCCGCCGCACCTGCCGGCTACCGCCTCGCCGTCCGCCGCCCGCCGCGCCCCCCGCCATGCCTCCCGCGTCTCTCGCTCCGCATGCCAACGGCCTTGAAAAGCGTGGAGATTGACGCTGCGTTGAATACCGGACCACTGTTGACACGCGTCGTGGTCTAGTCCATTTTGGTGTGACGCGAGTGAAGCAAGGGGCGTTTGTGACCCGCCCTGGGCAGCGCGGCACACCCGCCGCCGCTGCCGGGGAGGGCCGCCCTCCTCCCGGTACGGGGCGCCGCGCGGCGCCCCACCGCCACCGACGCGCCCGTCCGGAACCTCCCGCATCCGCTGCCCGCCCCACCGGGCCCGCTGCGGCGTACCCGGGAAACGGCCCCGGCCACCGGACCTTCGAGCCTTGGAGTGCACATATGCCGGTCCCCGACCACCTGCACCGAGCACCCTCCGGCGTCCCCTACTTCAGCGCGGACGCCGACACCTACCTGGCCCGCACCCCGCTGCGCGACCTCGCCAAGACCCGCCCGCTGCGGGTCCTGTCCGAAGCGGACTTCGCCCACTGGCAGACCTACGGTCACGTCGTTGTCAAAGAGGCGATCCCCGCCGCGTCGGCGGCCGGACTCCTCGCCTTCGCCTGGGAGTTCCAGGGCCTCGACCCCGCCCGACCCGACACCTGGTACCGCGACCGCCCCTACCGCTCCGACCTCGACCGGGAACTGCACATCTACGGCTTCGTCGAGGCGTACCACCACCATCTCCTCTGGGACAGCCGGCAGGCGCAGCGGGTCTACGACGCGTTCGTCGACGTCTGGGACTGCGAAGAGCTCTGGGTGACGCTGGACCGCCTCAACCTCAACCCGCCCAATGTCAAAAACCGCGACCGTGCGCTGATCCCCGCCACCGACCGCGGATTCGACATCACGCTCCACTGGGACATCGACACCTCCCTCGGCATCCTGCCGCAGCGCGTCCAGGGAATCATCGCCCTCAACGACACCGACCCCGCATCCGGCGGATTCCAGTGCGCCCCGGAACTCTTCCGCGACTTCGACCGATGGAAAGCCCTCCAGCCACCGGACCGCGACCCCATCCGGCCCCGCATCGACCCCGCCGAAATCCCCGTTGTCCGCCCCGAACTGCGCGCCGGTGACCTGCTGATCTGGAACGGCGCACTCGCCCATGGCGTCGCCCCGAACACCTCCGCCGACGGCGTCCGCGCGGTGCAATACCTCTCGATGATGCCGGCCCTCGAATCCCACGAGGAATTGCGCCGCTCCCGTATCGCTTCCTGGCGCCATCTCCGTACCCCGGAATGGAACGCGACGCTGCTCGGCGACGCCGTACGGCACGAATCCCTCCGTTACGGCCGGGCCGCGCTCCATCCGCTCGGCGCCAGACTGCTGGGCCTCGAATCCTGGAACGGACATCCCACCGCACAGCCGACCGGAGACGGGGCATGGACCGCATCTGTCTGACCCTTCCCACCAACCGGGAATGCACCGCCACCCTCACCGCCCTCGGCGAGGAAGCCGCCTACGCGGCCGACCACTTCGGCGTCGAGGCCGATCTGCTGATCCTCGACTCCGCCGCCGCCCCGGACCGCGCCCGCCACGCCCGCGCGGCCCACGCCGCCGCGAGGGAGCACGTCACCGTCCACCACCTCGACGAAGCCGCCCAACGCGACTTCCTGCGCCGCGTCATCGACGGCGCCGGGCTGCCCAAACCCGACCTGATGCTCGACCTGATGCTCCCGGACCGGCTCTCCTACGGCGCCTGCACCAACCGAGCCTTCCTCCTCGCCGCCGCCCTCGGCTGCCGCTCCGTCCACCGCCGCGACTCCGACAGCCGCTATCAGACCCACCACGGCGAACCCGTTTACCCGATCCACCATGAACTGCTCTCCCTCGGAAAGCGCGCCCGCGACGCCGCCGACGCCGTCACCGAGAATTCCCTCGACGCCCACCACGCCGGCAAACCCGTCGTCATGGCCGGCGCCTCCTTCGTCGGCGAACTCTCCGTCGACATCGGGGAAATCCGCGCGGCCGACCCCGACGTCTACCGGGACATCGTCGGACTCTGGGCCCCCGAACACTGGTCCGCCGAAGAGAAAAGGGAACTGGCGGACGTCTCTTTCCTCGGCGCCGGAACCGATCCCTTCACCGGCGACCATTCGACACTTGCCCTCGTCGACCCCCTGCACGTCGACATGTGCAACATCGGATTCCACCGCATTCAGGAAGACGTCCCGCTGCCCCCGGCCACCGACACCATCGGCAGCGACTATTTCCTCTTCCACCTCGCCCGCAGCGCCACCCTCCCCGGCGTGCTGCACAACCGCCATATCGTCAACTACTACACCGGGGAGCGCCGCACCGACGCCGGATTCCTGGCCTATCAGACCCGGTTCGTGAAATTCCTCCTCTCCATGCTCCACCTCCACCACCTCTACGAGCGGATGGCCCACGCCGGGCCCGCGCTGCTCGACGGCGACGACCGGGTACGCGCCGCCGACATCGCCCTCTTCGCCCGGGAGAGCGCCCGCCTCGACCCGGCGGAGAATCTGCGACGGCTCACCGTCCTCGACCGCTCCTACCGCCGTCTCGGCGGCCGCTACGCGGACTTCGCCGACCGCCTCGCCACACAGCGCGCCCGTTTGCTCGACGAAGCCCGGCGCGACATCGAGGACTTCGCGCTGCTCACCGAGGCATGGCAGCGCCTCGTCGCGGCGAGCGCGGCGACCGCCGTGCACCCCGCCGCCCACCGCCCGGACCGAGGGCGCCGATGAACGGCCCCGGCGCCCGGCTGCGTACCGCCCTCGCCGCCACCGACGACGACCGCCTCCTCCTCGATCTCACCGGCATCGAGGAGAGCTACGACGCGCTGAAGCGCGAACTCCCGGGCATCCACGTCCGGTTCGCCATGAAGGCGTGCCCCGCCGACGAGGTCCTCGCCCACCTCGCCCGGCGCGGCGCGGGCGTCGACGCGGCGAGCCCCCGCGAGATCACCCAGGCCCTCGCCGCCGGTGTCCCGCCCGGCCGAATCCACTACGGCAACACCGTCAAATCCGACCGGGACCTCGCCCACGCCCACCGGCTGGGCATCACCGACTTCGCCACCGACAGCACCGAGGACGTCGCGGCCCTCGCCGCGCACGCCCCCGGCGCCCGCGTCTTCTGCCGCCTCGCCACCGACGGCGACGGCGCCCTCTGGGGCCTCACCGGCAAGAACGGCTGCTCCGCCGACGACGCCGTCCACGTCCTGGAATCCGCCCGGCACGCCGGACTGACCCCCGCCGGGCTCTCCGTCCACGTCGGGTCGCAGCAGATGACCGCCGACGCCTGGCGCACCGCCCTCGACCGCCTCGGCACCGTCCTCGCCGCCCTGCGACGGCGCGGTATCACCCTCGACCACCTCAACCTCGGCGGCGGACTGCCCGCCCTCGGCTACCGCGACCGGCACGGCAGGGACCTCGACCCGCCGCTCGACAAGATCCTCGCGGTTCTCCGCGAGGGCATGCGGCGCCTCGCCGACGACGCCGGTCACCCGCTGGACTTCCGTATCGAACCGGGCCGCCACCTCGTCGCCGACCACGGTGCCATCCGCGCCCACGTCAGCCGCCTCGCCACCCGCCGCGCCCCCGACGGCACGCCCCGCCCCTGGCTCTATCTCAGCTGCGGCAAGTTCAACGGCCTCTACGAGATGGACGCCGTGCAGTACCGCCTGGTCTTCCCCACCCGGCCGGACAGCCGCACCGTGCCCGCCGTCGTCGCCGGGCCGACCTGCGACAGCGACGACGCGTTCTCGCCCGACCACCTCGTCCCCGTCCCCGCGGACGCCGCCTCCGGCGACCCCGTCTGGATTCTCTCCAGCGGCGCCTACGCCCTCAGCTACCTGACCCGCGAGTTCAACGGCTTCGCCCCGCTCCCGTACAGCTGCGTCACCGACGACGGCCCCACCGCATCCGAAAGGGATCCGGCAGATGAGTCCTGACCTGCGGATACGGCAGCTCGCCGACGGCGACTGGGACGCCCTCACCGCCCTGGAGGCGGCCACCTACGCCCCCCTCGGCCTCTCCGAGGGCCGCGCCGCCCTCCAGTCCCGGGCCCGCGTCTCCCCGGCGACCTGTTTCGTCGCCGAGAGCGGCGAGCGGCTTGCGGGCTATCTGCTGGCCCTGCCCTACCCACCCCACGCCCACCCGCGGCTCACCCGCGCCGAGCAACGCCCCTTCGTCTCCCGCAACCTCCACCTCCACGACCTCGCCATCGCCCCGCCGCAGCGCCGCCGTGGCCTGGCCCGGCTGCTGCTGCACCACCTGACGGCCACCGCCACCGCGCACGGCTACGAACAGATCTCGCTGATCGCCGTCGGCGGAAGCCACCCCTTCTGGACGGCCCGCGGCTTCGCCCCCGACCACCGGGCCGCCGCCCCCGGCCCCGACTACGGGCCGGACGCCGTCAGCATGGTCCGCCCCCTGCCCGCGCGCGCCGGACGCGCCACCGGAGTGCGGCGCCCCGTACGCCACCGCCCCGCCGCGCCCCACGAAGTGAGCTGATCGCGTGTTCCGACTCGACGACCCGTTCCGCCGCGCCCTGTGCGCCATCGCCGCGCTCTTCTGCTGCCTCGGCTTCCAGTACGCCACCTGGACCGCGCGGCTACCGCAGCTCAAGCACGACCTCGGGCTGAGCGCCGCCGAGGTCGGGCTGCTGCTGATGGCCGCCGGGGTGGGCGCCGCGGCGTCGTTCCCGCTGGTCGCGGCCCTGATGCGGCGCCTGGGCTCGCACCGTCTCGCACCGCTGGCAGCCCTCGGCCTGGCGGCGGCGCTCCTCGCGCTGGCCGCCGCGCCGAACTACCCGGTCGCCCTGGCGGTCATGTGCGTCGACGGGGTCCTGGTGGGCTGCCTGAACGTCGCGATGAACGCCCAGGGTGCTGCCCTGGAAGCCGCGCACGAGCGCACCGCCATGGCCCGGCTGCACGCGGTCTTCAGCGGCGGCTCCCTGGCCGCGGCGCTGCTGGCCTCCGCCACCCACGCGATCACCCCGTCCGTGGCCACGCACTTCGCCGTCGCCGCCGTACTGCTGGTCGCGCTGGTCGCCTTCGCGGCGCCGCGGCTGCTGCGGGAGGAGCCGCCCCCGGCGGCCGACGAGAAGGAGAGGACGGAGCGGCCCCGCGGCGGCTGGCGCCTGCCGACGGCCGTGACGCTGTGGATGTGCTGCGCGATGGTGTTCGGCACCCTCACGGAGGGCGTCATGAACGACTGGTCCGCGCTCTACCTGACGGACGTGACGCACGCCGCCGCGGAGATCGCGCCGCTCGGCATCGCCGTCGTCTCCGGAATGATGGTGGTGGCGCGGCTCTTCGCCGACGGCTGGCGCAGCCGCTTCGGCGACGGCCGCGTCGTATGCGTCGGCGCCGCCCTCGCGGGCGCCGGGCTCGCCCTGGCGCTGCTGAGCGGCGGCGTCGCCCCGGCACTGCTCGGCTTCGCCTGCGTCGGCCTGGGCGTCGCCGCGGTCACCCCGTGCGTCTACGTCGCCGCGGCGCGGCAGGGCTCGGACGCCCTCACCCTCGTCGCCGCCATGGGCACCACCGGGCTGCTCGCCGGCCCGCCGCTCATCGGCTTCCTGGCGGGCGCCGCAGGGTTGGTCTGGGGGATGTCCGCCGTCGCCGCCTCGGCGCTGGTGGTCGCGGTGTGCGCCACCCGCATCCGCTGGCCGCGGCCCGCCTGAGCGGACGCGTCGCCGGGCGGCGGGGCCCGGCGACGCGGCGGGGGCTCAGGACTGTGCGTCCTTGGCTTCCTTCTTCGCCTGCTCCGCCGCCTGCTTCTCCTTGATGCGCACGGTTTCCTTGCGCACCTCGGCCTGGGTGGCGCGCTCGCGCACCAGCCACTCCGGCTGCTCCTGCTTCAGCGCGTCGATCTGCTCGGTGGTCAGCGGCTCGGTGACGCCGCCCCGGGCGAGGCCCGCGATGGAGACGCCGAGCTTCGCCGCCACCACCGGACGCGGGTGCGGGCCGTCGCGGCGCAGGTCCGCCAGCCACTGCGGCGGCTCGGCCTGCAGCGCGTTCAGCTCCGCGCGGGAGACGACGCCCTCCTGGAACGCGGCGGGCGTGGCCTCGAGGTACACGCCCAGCTTCTTGGCCGCCGTCGCGGGCTTCATGGTCTGGGTGGTCTGCTGGGACTTCATGAGGTCAAGGGTATCGAGCGCCGGGGCGGCCGCCGACCACGACCGGATACCCTTGCGGCGTGACAGGCTCGGAAGTATCCCCGTCGTTCCGCCTCGTGTACGTCCCCGGCGTGATCCCCGGTAAATGGGTGCGGATCTGGCAGGAGCGGCTGCCGGACGTCCCCCTCACCCTCGTACCGGTGTCCGCCGCCGACGCCCCCGCGGCGCTGCGCGCCCGCGACGCGGAGGCGGGCTTCGTCCGGCTGCCCGTCGACGACGACCTCCACGCCATCCCGCTCTACACCGAGACGACCGTCGTCGTGGTCCCCAAGGATCATCTGCTCACCGCGGCCGAGGAGGTCACCACGGCCGATCTGGCCGACGAGACGGTGCTGCACCCCCTCGACGACACCCTCGGCTGGGAGACACCGCCCGGCGAGGCGGCGTTCACGCGCCCGGAGACCACCGCGGACGCCGTCGAGCTGGTCGCCGCCGGTATCGGGCTGCTCGCCGTCCCGCAGTCCCTCGCCCGCCTCCACCACCGCCGCGACCTCACCTACCGCCCGCTCACCGACGCCCCGGTCTCCCGCATCGCGCTGTCCTGGCCCAAGGAGGACCCGGCCGAACTGGTCGAGGACCTCATCGGCATCGTCCGCGGCCGCACCGTCAACAGCACCCGCGGCCGCCCCGCCGCCCGGACCGCCGAGCACCCCACGTCCGGCACGCGGAAGGGGCAGGACGGCTCCGCTCGCAAGAGCGGCGACACGGGCCGGGGCCGCGGCGCCGCCAAGGGCCGCACCGCACGCTCCGGCGGCGCGAAGAGCACCCGCCGCGGGGCGCCCCGGCGCCGGCCGTAGCCGTACGGGAGCGCCCGGGGCGGAACCGGTACACGGCAGGACGGGCCCGGTCGGAGCGGCACCACTCCGACCGGGCCCGTCCCGTACGCCTCCTCAGTCCCGCGCGCCCGTCGTCTGCGGCTCCGTCCCGTCGTCGACCGGTACGCCCAGGGGCCGGGCGAGGCCCACCACGCCCTCGTCGACACGCTGGAGATGGCGCAGCACGCGGGAGGCCACCGAACCGGTCGGCGGGGTGCGGCTGCCCTCCTCCTTCAGGATCGCGGCGATGCTGGCACCGGCCCCGACCTTCGCGTCGGTCGGCTCGTCACGGACGTGGGCGGCGACCACTTCGATGTTGCGGGCGATCCGCTGCCCGGCCCGGCCCAGCCGCGGGTCGGCGGCGACGTTCCGGCTGTCCGGCACCAGCTCGGCGGTGGCCGCCAGCGACCGGGCGTGGAACGCGGAGGTCTCCAGCAGCGCCACCAGATAGCGCGCGGTACGGCGCCGCCCGCGCAGCGGGGTGATCGGATGCGTCAGCGGTTTGGTGGACGCCCGCAGGTCGTCCAGCGCGGTGTCCAGGTCCCGGGCCCGGCCCAGCAGGTCCGATGCGGGCCCGCCGCAGAGCTGTTCCACCGCCGCCGACACCACGTCGCCGAGCCGGTCCAGGACGGTGCCCAGCAGTTCGTCGGTGCGGCGGTCGGTGTGCACCGGCAGCACCACCATCGCGGCGATGATGCCGCAGACCGCCCCCAGCGCCGTCTCCTCGATGCGCAGCACCAGGACGTCGGGGCTGTAGGTGTGCAGCAGCGTGTAGAGCATCCCCAGCATCGCCGTGACGAAGAACGACATCAGGGCGTACGACAGGGGAGCGGTGAAGAACATCGCGAAGATGAAGAGCAGCACGAGCGCGAACGCGATCCAGGTGTGGTCGCCGACCAGACCGGCCAGCACCACACCGGCGACCACGCCGACGACCGTGCCGAGCACCCGGCGGTAGCCCTTCACCAGGATCTCGCCGGTGGACGCGGTGTTGAGGAAGACCACCCAGCAGGTCAGCACCGCCCAGTACCAGCGCTGGGTGGAGAGGAACTCACCGCCGACCATGGCCAGCACCGAGCCGACCGCCACCTGGCACGCGGCGCGGGTGGTGGGCCGCTGCCATCCCGTCCGGTCCTCCTCCGGCTCCCCCTCGGCACCGGCGAGCGCCACGTCCTCCGCGTCGAACTCCTCACGGGAACGGGTCGTCGCCGGGGAGTCGTTGGACTCGTCCTGCGGCCCGTCGAGCGCCAGGCGCAGACCCAGCACCGCGCGGGCGACCTCACCGAGACCGCGGAAGACGTCCTGGACGGCGGTCGAGGCGCGCGGCAGCTTGTCCTCGTCGCGGTAGCCCAGCAGACGGTTGCGGACGTGGGCGACGGCGGTGCCGCGGTCGGCGGACGTGGGGTGGGTGACGAGGTGGTGCAGGGCGTTGAGGTCACGGCGGAGGGTGGCGGTGACCTTGTCGTCCGCGGCGATGAGGTCGGTGCCCGACGTCGCCACCGTCGCGTCCGGCAGATGCAGCGTCAGGGTGTTGGCGCGCTCCGCGCTGCGGGCGTTGAGCAGCAGAACGCCCAGCCGCTCGGTGGCGATCTCGGCGTCCGCGATACGCCGCTCCAGCAGCGCCGCGGTGGCGGTGTCCCGGGTGCCCTCCTCCAGCCGGTCCTGGATCATCAGGGCGGCCTCGTGCAGCCGGGCGGTGCGCTCGCGCAGATCGGCGACGACACCGTCCAGCTCCTCGGGCCCGGCGTCCAGCAGCTCCAGCTGACTGGCCACCAGCTGCGCCAGCCGCGCCCGGAACGCGTCGCGCAGCCGCCGCAGGATGCGCTGCGGCGTCTCCGGTACGACGGCGAACCGGACGACGGCGCTGCACGCGAAGGCGAGGACCAGCGTCAGGCAGAGCATCGGCAGCCCGTCCACGGACGAGCCGACGAAGAGCGA
Source organism: Streptomyces sp. NPDC059080 (assembly GCF_042739975.1). Classification (NCBI taxonomy): domain Bacteria; kingdom Bacillati; phylum Actinomycetota; class Actinomycetes; order Kitasatosporales; family Streptomycetaceae; genus Streptomyces; species Streptomyces sp. NPDC059080. The sequence continues at coordinate 268,577 of NZ_JBHYGX010000002.1, read as the reverse complement.
GACGAAGTAGATCTGGAAGCCGATGAGCCCCAGCGCGGTGCCGCGGTCGCCGAAGCGGCGGCAGTAGACCGCGCCGAAGATCAGCAGGATGAAGAACGCGTCACCCGCAACGATGCGGGAGTTGAGGAGTGCGCTGAGCGACACCGCCGCCAGCGCCACGGGCAGGCCCAGCGCCAGCGTCACCGCCTGATCGCGGACCTGCTTCTCCTTGATGGCGAAGGTGGCGACCATCGCCGTCATCGCCCCCGCGACGGTGTGCGTCATGTCGGTGCGGAGCACCGTGAGCACCGTGAGGGTCAGCGCGATGGCCGCGACCGTGCGCAGCCCCGCCATCAGCCGCAGCAACCCGGGGTCGGATGCCGCGAATCGGTCCCAGACGCCGGCCGCGCCCCGCCGTATCCCTGCGCTCACGCTGACGAACTCTCCCCACCTCTGCCCTGACCTGCGGATGCCTCAGCATGGCATGCGGACCCCGGGCCGGACAGAGGCGGTGGCTCGCGCGCACCCGGCGAGGAAGTTTCCGGCCGGGCGGCCCGTACGAGGGTCAGACGCGCAGCACGCGCACCCCCGCCCCGTCCAGCGCCTCGGTCTCCTCCCGCGGCGCGCGGGCATCGGTGACGACGGTGTGGAGCGCGTCGGCGGGCGCCACGGTCGCGAGGGCGGTACGGGAGAGCTTCGGCGCCGGGGCGACGGCGATGACGCGGCGGGCGGCGGCGAGCGCCGCACGTTTGACGGCCGCGTCGTCCAGGTCGTACGCGGTCAGACCGTCGGCGGCGGTCAGCCCGCAGCAGCCGAGGACGGCGGTGTCGAAGCGGACGGCGGCCAGCGAGGCGAGGGTGAGCGGGCCGGTCAGCGACAGTTCGCCGGGGCGCGGCCGTCCGCCGGGCAGCAGCAGCGTCAGCAGGGGAGCGGCGGCCAGCGCGTTCGCGGCGTGCAGGGAGAGCGGCATCACCGTCAGCCGCCGCGGCTCCAGCGCGCGGGCCACCTCCAGACAGGTCGTCCCGGCATCCAGGACGACGGACTCGCCGTCGGCCAGCAGCCCGGCGACCTCGGCGGCGATCCGCCGCTTGGCCTCCTGCCCCTCCCGGGCCCGCAGCGCGAAGGGCGGCTCCTCGCCGCGGAGCAGCAGGCTGCGGGCGCCGCCGCGGTAGCGCTCCAGGACGCCGTCGGCGGCGAGGAGTTCCAGGTCGCGGCGGATGGTCATCTCGGACGCGCCGGTGAGCGCGGCGAGTTCGGCGACGCCGAGCCGCCCCGCCTCGCGCAGCGCGTCGATGATCCGCTGATGCCGTTCGGTGTTTCCCACCCCGCAATTGAACATCTGTGATGTGCGAAAGGCAATCTTACGAACGGAATACTTGTGCGGTACGTTCCCGGCATGGACGACCGACCGCGCCCCGCCGACGACCGACCGTTCCCTGCCGCAGCGTCACCACCACGCGCCGCCCGCCTGGCCACCTTCGCCTTCTTCGCCCTGAACGGCTTCCTCATGGGGATGTGGATCGTTCACCTCCCCGCGGTCGAACACCGCACCGGCGTCGACCACGCCGTCCTCGGCCGTCTGCTGCTGCTCCTGGGCGCGGGCGCCTTCGCCGGGATGCGGCTCGTCGGCCCGCTCGCCGACCGGTTCGGCGCCCGCCGCATCGTCCCGTCCGGCGCGGCGCTCTGCGCGACGGCGCTGGTGCTGCCCGGTCTGGCCACCGACGGCTGGACGCTGGGCGCGGCGCTCCTCGTCCTCGGGTTCGGCAACGGCGCGCTGGACGTCGGGATGAACGTCCACGCCGTGCAGGTCGAACGCGCCTACCGGCGGCCCGTCATGTCCGCCTTCCATGCCACCTTCTCGCTCGGCGGCGTCCTCGCGGCGCTGGCCGGTGCCCCCGCGCTCGGCCGGGGCTGGCCGCCCGCCGCGACGCTCGCCGCCGCCGGACTCCTGGGCCTGGCCGCCACCGCCTGCGCGGCACCCGCGCTGCTCCGCCGGGAGCCGGAGCCGGAGCCCGAGCCGGAGCCGGAGCCGGAGCCGGAGCCCGAGCCCGAGCCGGGCCCGGACGCGGCCGGTCGCCCCGCCGACGGCCGGCCCGCCACCGGCCCGGAGCCCGCTCCCCGGCGCGGGCGGCGCACCTCCACCCGGGTCCGCGCGCTCGCCGGACTCGCGCTGCTGCTGATGCTCTGCGAGGGCGTCGCCAACGACTGGAGCGTGCTGCATCTGCGGGACATCCTCGGCGCCCCCGCCGCGACCGCCGCGCTCGCGTACGGCTGCTTCTCCACCGCGATGACCGCGGGCCGCCTTCTCACCGACCGGGTGGCGGCCCGGCACGGCCCGGTCGATGTCCTGCGGTACGGCGCGGCGGTGGCGGGCACCGGGCTGACGGTGGCGGCGCTCTCTCCCTGGGTGCCGCTGGCGCTGATCGGCTGGGCGGTGTCCGGCATCGGACTCTCCGGCTGCGTACCGCAGTTGTTCAGCGCCGCCGGGCACGCCGACCGGGACGCCGCCGGGGCCAACGTCTCCCGCGTCGCCGGCCTCGGCTACCTCGGCATGCTCGCCGGACCCGCCGTCATCGGCCCGCTCACCCGTGTCCTGCCGCTGAACCTCACCTTCTTCCTGCCGGTGGCGTTCTGCGCGGTCGCGGTCTGCGCGGCCGGGGTGCTGCGGCCGCCGCCCGCCGCGCCCGTACGGGAGGGACGCGCCGCCCGGCCGTCGGCCCGCGACACGGCTTGCTGACGGAGCATCAGCTGACCGGGTCACCTTTCCCGTATGACGGACTCCGTGCCCCCGCCCGGTACCCGGGGCGGGGAACGGCGTTCATCCCCCGTGCACCCCAGGAATTCACGCATGGTAAAGAATGCATCAGGGCGTGCATCCATACAGTCGTATTGCGTGTCCCCAGAGTGAGCGGTCCTCCCATGTGGCCGCACCGCAAGGGTATTTGGAGTACAAATCTTGAAAATTAGTATCAAAGGTATGCGGCGGTCCGGCGCGGCAGTCGTCACCGCCGGTGCCGTCCTGTCCGCCGGTGTGCTCGCCGCACCGGCGCAGGCGGCCACCCCCACGGCGCCGTCGATCGTCGCCAAGGGCGGCTTCGTGATGAACAACGGCACGGGCCAGGCGCTCTACACCAAGGCCGCCGACACCCGTCGCTCCACCGGTTCCACCACCAAGATCATGACCGCTCGGGTGGTGCTGGGTCAGAAGGGCCTCAATCTCGACTCCAAGGTCACGATCCAGAAGGCGTACAGCGACTACATCGTCCGCAACAGCGCCTCCTCGGCTCACCTGATCGTCGGTGACAAGGTCACCGTCCGTCAGTTGCTGTACGGTCTGCTGCTGCCGTCCGGCTGCGACGCGGCGTACGCCCTTGCCGACAAGTTCGGCAGCGGCTCCACCCGGGCCGCCCGGGTGAAGTCGTTCATCGGCAAGATGAATGCCACGGCCAAGAGCCTGGGCCTGAAGAACACGCACTTCGACTCGTTCGACGGCATCAGCAACGGCTCGAACTATTCGTCGCCCCGCGACCTGTCCAAGATCGCCAGCAGTGCGCTGAGGTACTCCACGTTCCGTACGGTCGTGAAGACCAAGGCGACGAAGCAGACGGTCACCACCAAGAGCGGTGGCTACCGCTACATGTCGTGGCAGAACACCAACAACCTGCTGAGCAGCTACTCCGGCGCCATCGGTGTCAAGACCGGCTCCGGTCCGCAGGCCAAGTACTGCCTCGTCTTCGCCGCCACGCGTGGAGGCAAGACCGTCGTCGGCACCGTCCTGACGTCCTCGTCGGTCGCCAACCGCACGGCGGACGCCACGAAGCTGATGGACTACGGCTTCAAGAAGTAACCGCTCCCTCCGCCCGGGGCGCCTGACCGGACGGATCAAGGGCCCGCCCATGACCACAAGTCACGGGCGGGCCCTTTGCGTTGGGGTAGCCGATTGTCAACGCGCCGACGTTAGCGGGGCGTTAGTCGATCTTTAGGGAGCACCGCCAGACTCGCCCCGCAGGGTAGACGAGCGGGGCGCCGGTTCGCCGATATCGTCGCCCGCCCCGCCTGCTTCTTCCCTCGAACCACCCACGAAACAACAGGAGTTGATGTACATGCGTGGTCTGCGTATCGCGGCCTTCGCCTCGGCCGCCGTCGCCGTGGCAGCCGTCACGGGTGCGGGTGTCGCCTCGGCGTCCCCGGCCGGCGCGACCGCCACCGCCGCCTGCGCCCCGGGCACCCTGAAGGTCTCCCAGGCGCCTCTGCCCGAGGGGTCCGCCGGGATGAACCACGCGGGGTTCTTCCTGGTCGCCGAGAACACCGGCAGGACCGCCTGCACCTTCCAGGGCTACCCGGGCCTCGCCCTGGAGGGCAAGGGCCACCAGGCGCTCAGGACCGTCGTGCACCACGGCAGCACCTACTACGCCAAGGACCCGGGCGTCCACGAGGTCACCCTCAAGCCGGGCAAGGCCGCCTACGCCAATCTTGAGTGGACCCACAGCGGTGCGAACGCCGCGAAGGCCAAGTACCTCCAGGTCTCCCCGACCGGCAGCAACGCCCACGGCGTCATATCCCTCGACGACGCCGTCGACAACCACAAGCTCAACGTGACCGCCTGGGCGGCCAAGAAGCCGACCCCCTGAGCATCGACCCACGCGGCGGATCCCGGCTCAACGCCCCTGGAGCGCCTTGGCGTTGTCACCGAAGGTCCAGCCCTTGGAACCGTCCCAGTTGACCGACCAGGTCATCAGGCCCTTGAGGCCGTTGGCGTAGTGCTGCCATGCCTGGGACACCTGACCGGGCGCCATGTAACCTCCTCCGGCGCCCGGTTGGGCCGGCAGCCCCGGGACCTGCTTGTCGTAGGGCACCTTGACGGTCGTGCCCTGCACCACCAGACCTCTCGTCAAGAGGTCTGGACCAAAGGGGAGGGGGCTCGCCCGGCCCGCGGTCAGTCCCGGCGCGCCACCACCAGCCGGCACCGCGGACTGCCGTCCGGCCGCGTCCCCAGCTCCGGCAGCGCCCGCAGCCCGACCGCGAACCCGGCCCGCTCCAGCGCCGCACGGACCCCGCCCAGCCGGAACGGCCGGTAGTACATGACGAACGGCGGCCGCCACACCGCGTTGCGCACCCGCATCGCCCCGTCGAACGCCCACAGCGTCCAGTACAGCGCCGAACCGGGCCGCGCCGGCGCCACGACGGGGAAGACGAACCGGCCGCCCGGCCGCAACACGCCCCGCACCTGCGCGAACAACCCCGGCCACTCCCGCGGCAGGAAATGCCCGAACGCGCCGAAACTCACCGCCAGATCGAAGGCCGGGGCGAAGGGCAGCGCCCGCGCATCGCCGCGTACCCACTCCGTCCGGGGCCGGTCGCCCTCGCCGAGCGCCGCCCGGCCCACCGCGAGCATTCCGGCGCTGACATCCACCCCCACCACGCGCCGCCCGCAGACCCGCCGGAGCACCTCCACCCCGGCGCCGGTGCCGCAGCAGACATCGAGCCCGTCCTCGAAGGGACCGAGCGCCGCCAGCGCCGCCGCCGTCGCGTCCAGCACCGCGGGCGGCGTACGGAACGGCGTGTGGTCGAACGTGGGGGCCAGCAGGTCGTACCCCCGCTCGACGGAGGACAGCGCCTGCACGGCCAGTTCGCGGAGCGTGGGGCCTTGAGGGGTGAACATGGCGGATCAGCATACGGGCGGGACGCGACGACCCGGGCCCGTTGGGCTGCGCCCGGCTGTCCGCGCCGGTCCGTCACCGCCCCTCGCGCCCCAGCACCTCCCCGAGGTCGTACCGCACCGGCTCCGCCAGCTGCGCGTACGTGCAGCTCTCCGGTGCGCGGTCCGGGCGCCAGCGGCGGAACTGGGCGGTGTGCCGGAAACGGTCGCCCTGCATGTGGTCGTACGCCACCTCCAGCACCCGCTCGGGGCGCAGCGGCAGCCACGACAGGTCCTTGCCGCCGGTCCACCGGCTCGGGCCGCCCGGCAGCCGTCCGGACGCCTGCGCCTCCTCGCTGGTCCACGCCTGCCACGGATGACCGGCCACCGACGCCATCAGCAGCGGCTCCAGCTCCGTCATCAGTTCCTGCCGCCGCCGCATCGGGAACGACGCGCAAACCCCGACGTGCTGGAGCCGCCCGGCGTCGTCGTACAGGCCCAGCAGCAGCGAGCCGACCACCGGTCCGCTCTTGTGATGCCGCACCCCGGCCACCACGCAGTCGGCGGTCCGCTCGTGCTTGACCTTGGTCATCACCCGTTCGCCGGGCCGGTACGGCAGCTGCGGCGGCTTGGCGACGATGCCGTCGAGACCGGCGCCCTCGAACCGCTCGAACCACTCCCGCGCCAGCTCCGTGTCGTCGGTCGCCGGCGCCGTGAAGACCGGCGCCGCCGCCGCCCGCAACGCCGCGACCAGCGCGGTGCGCCGCGCGTGCTGCGGCTCGGGCATCAGCGCCTCGTCGCCGAGCGCCAGCACGTCGAACGCCACGAAGCTCGCCGGGGTCACCTCGGCGAGATGCCGCACCCGGGACTCCGCAGGATGGATCCGCTCCAGCAGCGCATCGAAGTCCAGCCGCCGCTCGCGCGCGATGACGATCTCCCCGTCCAGCACGCACCGCCGCGGCACCTGCGCCCGCAGCGCCTCGACGACCTCCGGGAAGTAGCGGGTCAGCGGTTTGCCGGAGCGGCTGCCCAGCTCGATCTCGTCGCCGTCACGGAAGACGATCGCCCGGAAGCCGTCCCACTTCGCCTCGTACAGGAGGCCCGGCGGGATGGTCGCGGCGCTCTTGGCGAGCATCGGTTTCACGGGCGGCATCACCGGAAGGTCCATGCACCGGATTGTCCGGGGAAGCACGGCCCGCCGCCCGCCGGGCGGCCCCGCCGCGACGGGCCTAGCGTGGGCCCATGGCAGACGCACTGGAGCTGACGGCGGGCGGACGGACGGTCCGGGTGACCCACCCGGACAAGGTCTACTTCCCCGAGCGCGGCTTCACCAAGGGCGATGTCGCCCGCTACTACCTCGCCGTCGCCGACGGCATGCTGCGCGCCCTGCGCGACCGCCCGACCACCCTGCAACGCCACCCGGACGGCGTGACCGGTGAGTCCTTCTTCCAGAAGCGCGCGCCCAAGAACCTCCCCGACTGGATCCCCACCGGCCGGATCGCCTTCCCCAGCGGCCGGTACGCCGACGAGATCTGCCCCACCGAACCCGCCGCCGTCCTGTGGGCCGCCAACCTCGGCTGCCTCACCTTCCACCCGTGGCCGGTGCGGCGCACCGACACCGAGCACCCCGACGAACTCCGCATCGACCTCGACCCGCAGCCCGGCACCGACTACGCGGACGCGGTACGCGCCGCCCTCGAACTCCGCGACGTCCTCGCCGGGCTGGGCCTGACCGGCTGGCCCAAGACCTCCGGCGGCCGCGGTCTGCACGTCTTCGTGCCGATCGCCCCCGAGTGGGACTTCACGCAGGTGCGGCGCGCGGCCATCGCCCTCGCCCGGGAGCTGGAGCGCCGCGCCCCCGACCGCATCACCACCGCCTGGTGGAAGGAGGAGCGCGGCGCCAGGATCTTCGTCGACTACAACCAGACCGCCCGCGACCGCACCATCGCCAGCGCCTACTCCGTACGCCCCTCCGCACGCGCCCCGGTCTCCGCGCCGCTGCGCTGGGAGGAGGTCCCCGACGCCGTCCCCGAGGACTTCGACCTCGCCACCATGCCGGACCGGTTCGCCGCACTCGGCGATCTGCGCGCCGCCATGGACGACGAGGCGTTCCGGCTGGACGAGGCGCTGGAGCTGGCCGCCCGCGACGAGCGCGACCACGGCCTCGGCGACCTGCCCTATCCGCCCGAGCACCCGAAGGTGAAGGGCGAACCCAAGCGCGTCCAGCCGAGCCGGGCCCGGAAGTGACGCCCGTCAGCCGGTGGCGCACCGGTAGCTGCCGTCCCGGGTGCGGGAGCGCAGTCCGCCGGTGACGGGATGACGGCGCAGCGCCGAGCAGCCGTCGTGCACGGTCGACAGCGCCTCGTCGACCTCGCGTTCGCTGGAGGAGCGGTCCGTTGCGAAGAGCGTCGCGTACCCGGCATCCCGCCCCGTTCTCACCGCCCCCGGTCCGCCCCGCCGACGTCCTGGACCAGCGGCAGCATCCGGTGCGGCACCCGCTCCCGCAGCGCCACCTCGGTGCGGGTGCGTACCACGCCCGGCAGGCTGATCAGCCGTTGGATGACGTCCTCCAGATGCGCCGCGTCCCGGGCCACCACCCGCGCCAGCAGATCGCCGCCGCCGGTCGTCGAGAACGCCTCGATGATCTGCGGCACCTCCGCCAACGCGTCGGCGACCTCCTCCAGATGCCCCTGCGTGACCTCGATGTGGACGAACGCCAGCACCGGGTGGTCCAGCGCGGCGGGGGAGAGCCGCGGCGCGTACCCGGTGATCACGCCGTCGCGCTCCAGCCGGTCCAGCCGCGCCTGAACGGTCCCGCGGGCCACGCCCAGCAGCCGTGCGTACTCCCGCACACTGGTCCGTGGCGCCTCCAGCAACAGCCCCAGAATCTTCGCGTCCAAGGCGTCCACGGCCATGCTTCCGGGCCTTTCCAGGGGCGGGATCTGTCCGGGGGACTGTAGCAATGGCCGCTCGCCCCGGGCGCCCGACGGCTGGCGGTGGTGCGCTCACCCGGCCGTGAAGCGCACCCGCAGCTCTTCGGGGCCGCGGGCGAAGACCCCGGACTCCGGCGGCGCGGTGCCGTCCGCGAAGCGCATCTCCCCGAACGCGTCGAGGAGTTGGTTGACACCGGTCTCCACCTCCGCCTTCGCCAGCAGCGCCCCCACGCAGAAGTGCCGCCCGAGCCCGAATGCCACATGGCCGGCGGCGGCGCTGAACGCTGTGGACGCCGTCAGGTCGGTGCGGAAGATGTCGAAGGTGTCGGGGTCGGCGTAGTGCCGTTCGTCGCGGTGGGCGCTGCCGATGAGGCAGGTGACGGTCGCGCCTGCCGGGATCGTCCCGCCGTCGACCGTGACGTCCGCCGACGGCTGCCGCATGATCATCTGGAGCGGCGGGGAGTACCGCAGCGTCTCCGCGAACGCCATCGGCGCCAGGCTCCGGTCGGCGCGGACCGCCGCGAGCTGCGCGGGGTGGGCCAGCAGATTGCGGACGGTCAAGGCGATCGCCTTGTCCGTCGTCTCGCCGCCCGCCGACAGCAGCAGACTCACGAACGCGGTGATGTCCCGGTCGCTCATCCGGGTCCCCTCGACCTCCGCCGCACACAGCTCCGACAGCAGATCGTCGCCGGGCGCCGCCCGCCGCTGCCGGATGACCGGCCGCAGATACGCCGCGAGTCCGTCGCGGGCCGCGAGTCCGGCGGCGGCGACCTCCGGGGCCTGCGCGAGGTTGGTGAGGAAGCCGACGACCGCGCCGTACCAGCCGTGGAAGAGATCGTGGTCGGCGCGGTCCAGGCCCAGCATGTCGACGATGACGTTGATCGGTAGCCGGGTGGCGAACTGCGCCACCAGATCGGCCTCCTCGGAGTCCCGGAACGCGTCGAGCAGTTCGCGGCTGTTCCGCTCGATCAGCGGCTGGAACCGCTCCCGCAGCGCCCGCCCCCGGAAGGCGGGCGCCACCAGGGCCCGGCGCACGGCGTGTTCGGCGCCGCTCATCTGCGGCAGAGTGCGGCCGCCGTGCGCCGGCTCCAGCTGCCAGCTGTAGTTGTCGCTGGTGAACACCGGGTCCTTGAACGCCCGCGCCACGTCCGCGTACCGGGAGAGGAGGTAGCTGTCCGTGCCCGCGTGGTGGTGGAGCGGATAGTGGTCCCGCAGGACGCGGTAGGCCGGGTAGGGGGCGGCCGCGAACTCCGGCGAGAGGATGTCGGGCGGCGGCGGAACGGTCGTCACAGACTCAACCTCGGCTTTTCTGAACGGAGTTGGCGCTTCCATGCGGGACGCTAAGCCACCGCACCCCGCCCGTCCAGAGGCCCGCCCGTCGCGCGCCCGGCCTCGGCTCAGGGGAAGGAGACCACCGTGGACGGCACCGTCGTATCGCCCGACGTCGGCCCGCCGGTGCCGTTGACGACGTGCTCGTACTGGCCCTTGCCGCCCAGCGACACCACCAGCAGCCCGTGCAGCTTGACGCCCGGCGCCTCGGGCACGGCGAACCCGTGGTCCTGCCGGATCGACGGGTCCACCTGGTAGAAGCAGTAGCTGCCCAGGCCCCAGCCCTCGTGCTCGGTCACCGCGTCATCCACGAGATACGCGGCGAAGCCCTTGGTGTCGCCGTCCTGGACCGCCGCCTGGTTCGGCGCGTCGTACGCCTTCTCGTTCTGGAAGAAGACGGTGCGGCCCCGTTCGCCGCGCCAGTGGACGTCGTACTTGCGGAAGTGCTCGACGAACAGGCCGGTCGCCAGCACCCCGTCGCCGTTGACGCGTACGCCGTAATCGGCGCGGTTGACGTCCCAGCCCACGCCCTCGCCGTGGTCGGCGCGCCACACCCAGGCATGGTCGATGACCGTGTCGTGGCTGTTGATCACGATCGCGCAGGTCACCTTGCCGGGTCCGGCGCCGCCGACGCGGACGAACACGTCCTGCACCGTGGTCGGATTCGCCGCATGAGCGGCCGACGCGCCCTCGGGGCCGACCTCCAGCAGGGTGGGGGAGTTCTCCGGCCCGGCGTCGAGCAGCAGCCCGGCGAGCCGCACCCCGTCGACGTCGGCGACCTTCAGCGCCGTCACGCCGTTCTGCGGTATCAGCGTGGCGTATCCCAGGCCCAGCACGACGGTGTCGGCGCGGTTGACCTCGACGGGCCGGTCGAGGTGGTAGACGCCGGGCGTCAGCAGCAGATGGAGCCCCTGGCCGAGGGCGGCGTTGAGGGTCGCCGCGTCCGCGTCCGGCTTCGCCACGTAGAACTGATCGAGCGGCAGCGAGGTGCCCCGGGGCGTGCCGTTGCCCCAGCTGGTGCCGCGCGCGTCGGTCCGCTTCTCGGGCACGAACACCTTGTACGCGTCACCGTCGAGGTACAGGAACGGCTTCTCGCGGGAGACCGGGGTGTGGTCCAGCGTGGTGAACGGCGGATCGGGGAAGCTCTGCGCCGGGGCGCCCTCGACGCCGGAGAACACCATGTTCCACACGGCGCCCTGCCAGCCACCGAGGGCACTGTCGCGGGTGTACCACTGCTGCTGCGACCGCGGTTCGACCGTGCCGTCGACGCGGCAGTCGGCGAGATAGCCGCCGCTGGCCCAGCCGTCCCCGTCGGGCGCGAGGTTCAGCCCGCCCTTGACGTGCATCCGCCGGAACGGCGCCGCCTGCGCGACCGCCCACCGGTTGGTGCCGCTCACCGGCTTCAGCGCGAGGTTCTCCGCCGAACGCCAGAAGTTCTGGGTGGCGTTGCCGTCGAACCAGCCGGCGTCGACGGTGACGTCGCCGTTGATCGTGGTGTCGTCGGGCGACAGGCCGAGCCCCGCGATCGAGGTGTAGAAACCGAGCTGCGCGTTGAGCCCGTCGTAGGTGCCCGGCTTGAAGAACAGCGCGTGGCGACCGGTGCCGAACTGCGCCTTCTCCTGCTTGCGGAAGATCTCGTCGAGCTTGTCCTGGATACCGGGCGTGGCCGGGTCGAAGACGAGGACGTTCTCGCCGAGATCGCCGCCGCCGGGCAGCGGACCGGCGCCGCGCGAGGCGGCCGGGGGCGTGGCGGCGCAGGCGGTGGACGGCAGACCGGCCAGCGGCAGCGCGGCGGCCATCGACGCCAGCACGGCACGGCGGGGCGGACCGGAGGCGCGCTCCGGTGTGGGGGGAGTGGGCATGCAGCCCTCCTGATTCAGGGAGTGAACACATGAGGTGCGGGGGAGCGCTCTCTCGCCCGCAGCATGGTCATGGTGTGTGGACGGACCGTCAACCCTTCTGCCCGGAACGGGCGTTCCCATTCCGGGGTGTCCTGTGGCTGGCCTGCGGGGTTGCGGCTTCTCTGCGGGAGCTGAGCGGGGGCGTGTTCCGCTGGCTGTGTTCAGGAGGTGTTGAGGGCGGGGCGCCCCGGGGCCGCGCCGCCGTGCCGCCGTGCCCGTTTCCGTGCCTGCGGGGCCCGTTCCCGTCCGGTGCGGGCTCCGGTTTCCCGGCCTATAGGGGCTCCGGCCCGCCCCTTGCCCCCGACGCGGCCGTTGGCCCCTTCCGGAACCGTATATTCCTCTTCTTGCTGTACCAATGGCCCAGCAAAAACGACATCTGTTGAACCACTGGGCATCGGATGCTGAGATGGATCTGTCGATGGCGCTGCGGAACCCCGCGGCGCCTTTTTCATGCGCGCACGGCCACCCGGCCGCGCCCGCGCACCCGACGCGTACGGAGAGGAAGCGGTGCTGAAGAGGATGACGCTGCTGATGAGGAGGGTGTGGGCGCCGGACCCGGGGTGGCTGCGGCTGCGCGCCGCCACCCGGGCCGTGCTCGGCATCGGCCTGGCGACCACCGCCTCCGGCCTGGCCGTCCCCACCCTCACCGGGGCCATCGCCGGGGGACTCGCCGCGCTGCTGGCGCTCTTCACCGTCGCCGACCCCACGGTCCGCGGCCAGGCCGTCACCACGGCGCTGCTGCCCGTCGTCGGCCTGCCCGTCCTGGCCCTCGCGGCGGGGCTGCACGGGCATCCCCTCGGGCGCGACGCGGCGTTCCTCGCCGTCGTCGGCGCCGGGGCGTACGCCCGCCGCTGGGGCCCGCGCGGCCATGCCCTCGGGATCTTCGCGTTCATGATGTTCTTCATGGCGCAGTTCCTGCACGCCGAGCCCGGCCGGCTGCCGCCGCTCATCGTGGCCGTGCTCGTCGCCGTCGCCGTGGCCGCCGCGGTCCGCTTCGGCGCCTGGTGCTACGAACGGGGCCTGCGACCGGCCCCCGCGCCGACCCCGCCGCCGCCCGGCCGCGGACTGGCCCGCGCCACCACCCGGCAGGCCGTCCAGGCGACCGTGGCCTGCACCGCCGCGCTCGCCGTCGGCCAGGCCGTCTCCGCCGACCGCTGGTACTGGGCCGTCGCCACCGTCTGGTGGATCTTCGTGAACACCGCGTCCTGCGGAGAGACCCTGGTCCGCGGCTTCCGCCGGGTCCTGGGCACCGTCACCGGCATCGCCGCCGGACTCCTCGTCGCCGTCCCGCTGCACGGCGCCCCCGCCCCCACCGCCGCCCTCGTCGCCGTCTGCGTCTTCGGCCTCTTCTCCACGGCGCCCCTCTCGTACACGTACATGATGTTCTTCGTGACCGTTCTGGCCGGACTGCTCTACGGCCTCCTCGGCGTCCTCCACCCCGGGCTGCTCGCGCTGCGGCTCGCCGAGACCGGCGTCGGCGCCCTCGCCACCGCCGTGGCCGTCGTCCTCGTCCTGCCCGTCACCACCCACGCCACCACCAACGCCTGGATCCGGCGCGCCGTGCGCTGCGTCCACGAGTGCACCGCGCAGGCCGTCGCCCGCCTCGGCGGCGCGCCCGACGGGGACCCGGCCGGGCGGACCGGCGAACTGGAAGCCCTCCTCGGCAAGGTCCGCCTCGCCCTCGCGCCGCTGGTGCACCCCCTCAACCCGTTCCGCCACCGCAAGGCCCGCGCCCGCCAGGTCCTCGCCCTGCTGGACGCCTGCGCCCACGACGTCGCCGCCCTCGCGGCGCTCGCCCCCGCCGGGCGGACCGACGGCGCGCACGGTGCCCACCTCGCCGACGCCTGGCGCCGCGTCGAGGCGGCCGTCGAGACCCTGACCGGCCGCCACACCGCACCGGTGCCCATGCCCGCCCCGCCCGCCGCCGGGGACGGCCCGCTCCTCCACCTCCACGGCCTGGAGCAGAAACTCGCCGCCCTCGCCGCCCCACTGGCCAGCCCGCCCCGCGCCCCGCTCGCCGAGGTCTGACCCCACCGGGGGTACGGCTCCGCGCCCCCGCCCGACAATCCCGCCCCCGCCGCCGCCCCGGCTGTTAGCGTCGCCGTGCCCCGCCCCGTGCGGGGGCGGCGGGCGACCGGACGAGAGGCGGCACAGCGGTGACCACGGAGCAGGGCCTGCGGGCCTACATCGGATCGTTCACGCAGCACGGCGGCGCGGGCATCACCACCGCCGCCCTCGACCCGGAGACCGGCGCGCTCACCCCGCTGCACTCCACCGCGGAGGTCGCCAACCCGTCCTTCCTCGCCCCGAGCCGTGACCGCAGGCGCCTCTACGCGGTCAGTGAGACCGGCCACGGTGCGGCCGCCGTCTTCACCCTCACCCCCGACGGCCCGGAACTTCTCGCCCCGCCCGTCCCGGTGGGCGGAGCGAGCCCCACCCACCTCGCCCTGACCGCCGGTCACCTCGTCACCGCCAACTACACCTCCGGCAGCGTCAGCGCGCTCCCCATCGGGCCCGACGGCACCCTCGGCGGGCCCGCCGCCGTCCTCGCCCACCACGGCAGCGGCCCGGACCCCGAGCGCCAGAAGACCCCGCACGCCCACTCCGTGTACGCCGCGCCCGGCGGCACCCGGCTGCTCACCGCCGACCTCGGCACCGACTCGGTCCGCAGCTGCAGCCTCGACCCCCTCACCGGCACGACGCAGATCCGCGACGAGGTCCGGCTCCGCCCCGGTAGCGGCCCCCGCCACCTCGCCTTCCACCCGGGCGGCGGCCACGTCTACGTCGTCAACGAGCTGGCACCGGCGCTCACCCGCTGCCGCTGGGACGCCGAACACGGCACCCTGACGCCCCTGGGGGAGACCCCGCTGTTCGCGGACGGCGACGGCGCGCCCGGCGACCAGGCGGCCGACGCCGGCTACGCGTCCACCGCGGTCGTTTCCCCGGACGGCCGGTTCCTGTGGACCGCGGTCCGGGGCCGCGACCGCATCTGCGTCCACGCCCTCGACGCCTCCGGCGCGGAGCTCACCCCCGTCACCAGCGTGCCCTGCGGCGGCAGCTGGCCCCGCGACCTGGCGATGCACCCCACCGGCCGGTTCCTCTACGCCGCCAACGAACGCTCCGGCGACATCACCTGGTTCACCGTCGACCACGCCACCGGCGTTCCCACCCGCACCGGTTCGACGCCGGCGCCCGCGGCCTCCTGCGTCGTCTTCGCCTGAGACGCCCGCTCAGCCCGGCGGGAAGCTGCCGCCGAAGTACACCTGCGTCTCGGCGATCCGCCCGTCCCGCACGGTCAGCACCTCGACGTTGCGGTGGTGCCCGCCGCTGGTCAGCTCGTACGCGTACCGGACGAACACCTCCCCGGCACCGCCCGCCGGCACGGTGTCGAGGAGTGCGTACGCGCGAAACCGGTCGGCGGTCGGGAAGCAGCGGGTGAGGAACGCGTCCTTGCCGAGGTGGTCGTCCTGCGGGCTGGTGAAGACGAAGTCGTCGGCGAGCAACCGCTCCATGGCGGGGCGGTCCTGCGCGAGGTAGGCGGCGAACACGGCACGGACGACGTCGACGGCGGAATCCGGCGCTTCGGTGGCGGACATCGGCACTTCCCTCCGGTGCGGCCCGGCCGTCCGACCGGCGGGCCGGTGTCTTTCCGGCGACCGTATCCCCGGTGGTGCGCGCCTTCCCGCGTGTCGGGCCTCTTCCGCCACGGGCCGCGTCTGCCGCCGGGCAGTGCGAAGGGCCGCCCCGCACGAAGCGGAACGGCCCTTACGGTTCCGGGTGGCCGGGCGGCCGCCCGGAAAACGCGGCTCAGTGCGCCGGTGCGTACTGCGGCCCCCCGGCGGGCCGCAGCGTGATGCCCACCTTCGCGGCGTAGTTCGACAGCACCAGGCGGCCGACCGCCCCGTAGGCGCCCAGCGCCTCCGCCGACGCGCAACCCGCCTCGGCCGCGGCCGCCCCCAGCAGCCCGTCGGAGATCTCCGGGCCGATCAGGTACGGCGCGAGCGCCAGCTGCCGCGAACCGGACGTCCGCAGCTGCTCCGCGGTGCGGGAGATCGCCCCGTCCGCGTCCAGCGCGGCGGCCAGCACCGGCACCGCCAGCCGGGCCGACAGCAGCATGCCGGTGATCCCCGCGGCCTGCACGGCCTCCTCGCCGCCCACGGTGGCCAGGATGATGCCGTCCGCCGCCGTGGCGACGGTGAACAGGCGCGCCCGGTCGGCGCGGGCCAGCCCCGCCTCGGACAGCCGTACGTGCAGCGCCTCGGCGAGCAGCGGGTGCGGGCCGAGGACATCCGTCAGTTCGGCGCCGGAACCGCTGTTCATCATCGCCTGGCGTATCCGCCGCAGCAGCGCGCTGTCGGGACCGGCCAGCAGCGGCACGACCACCGCGGCCGGACCGGCGGCCGCGCCGTCGCCCTGCGCGGCACGCGCCTTGTGCTCGGCACCGGCCTGCGCCAGCACCGCGTCCAGCGCCGGGAACTCCTGGCCGTCGCCGTCCACGTAACCGATCCGGGCGTCGAGGCCGGGCAGCTCGGAACGCGCGATGCTGCAGACCTCCTCCGCCAGGGAGCGGGCGGCGGGTGTGGGGGTGCCGGGCACGGCCAGCACCAGGGCGGGTGCGTCCTGGGGTGCGGCGACCGGATCCGGCTTGCGGTGTCGGCCGGACTGCCGGGGACGCGGCATTCGTACGGGCAGGCCGGGCGCCGAGCTCGGAGAATCATCGTCAAAGCGGGGCGAGCCAGGTGCGGGCCCAGTGGGGGAACTCATGGCGCCGCATGCTAACGCCTCGTACCGGCACACTGCCGGGGGAGGGTTCGGTCGGGAGGTATCCGTCCCGATTTATCCCGCGCGTCACGGTGGCCCGCCGGGAGGCCGTCCGGAACGGCGGACACACGTCGGGACAACGGCCCACCTGCGGCGGCCCGCCCCCGGGTGGCGCGTACCGCTCACCTCCCGTGGTGGACGAGCCGGAGCAGCGCGCCGTCCACCGGCAGCCGCACCGTGTCGGTGGCCAGCGCGGCGGCGAGGCGCAGCGCCCCGTCGAGCGGGCCGCCGTCCGGCTCCGCGCACACCGCGTCCGGCAGCCGCGCCGCCAGCCCGGCCCGCACCGGCGCCCGCAGTACCTCGCCCAGCCGGAACAGCCCGCCGGTCAGCGCGACGGTCCGCCCCGGCCCGGGCGGACAGGCGGCCGCCGCCGTGTCCGCGATCTGCTCCGCGGCCTCGCGGACGATGCCCGCCGCGACCGTGTCACCGGCCGCCTCACGCGCCACGTACGGCGCGAACGACGCCAGCACCGCGGGCCGGTCCGCCCGCGGATACAGCTGCCCCGGCAGGCCGCTGACCGGCCCGAACCGTTCCTCGGCGGCCCGCAGCAGCGCCGGGGAGCCGCCGGGCCGCCCGTCGTGCGCCCGCAGCGCCGCCTCCAGGCCCGCCCGGCCGATCCATGCCCCGCCCCCGCAGTCGCCGAGCAGATGGCCCCAGCCGTCCGCCCGCCGCCAGCCGTCCCCGGACGCCGGGTCCGCGCCGAGCGCGACCAGACCCGTACCGGCCGCGACGACGACGCCCGGCCGCTGCCCCAGCGCACCCGCGTACCCGGTCACCGCGTCCGTGGCCAGCGCCAGGTCACACACCCCGAAGGCGTCGGCCAGCGCCCGCGGCAGCGCGGCCCGCAGGTCCGGCCCGAGCGTCGCCATCCCGGCGGCGCCGACACAGACCGCCGCGAAGCCGGAAACCCCCGCCGTCTGCCGCAACTTCTCGGCGGCGGGCAGCAGTTGGTCCAGCAGGTGCCGCGCGTCGATACCGCGCTCCCCGGTGCGCACCGGAGTGTCCGACGCGTAGGTGGTCTCCGGCCGGGCGTGCGGCGCGGCGACCGGTGCGACGGCGAGGCGCAGCCCCGAACCGCCCGAGTCGACGCCCAGGACGGCCGGGCCCGCCGTACGCGACGGCTCAGCCAAGGCCGCGGGAGTCCTGCTTGAGCGCGGTGTCGACGGTCAGCGCCGTGGCGACGACGAGGCTCAGCAGGGGGTCGGGCAGCTGCCGGTGGATCTGCAGGACGTAATTGTCGGCCGTGGTGAACATCGTCTTCGCCAGGCCCTCCCACGTCTTGGTGATCCGGGCGACCTCGGTGTCGGCGTGGTCGACGATGGCGAAGTTCCAGGCCCGCCAGTTCTCGGCCTTGATGGCGCCGATCTGCTGGCCGTTGACCATCATCCCGAAGTTGATCTTGCCGATGGCGTTCTGCTGGACGATCTCGCCGACCGGCTGCCCGTCCGGACGCGCCACCAGCACCTTCGACTTGATGAACTTGGCCGGTCGCGTCAGCACCAGCTGCGGCTGCCCGTACGCATCCCGGATCTCCAGCTTGTGCGTCATGTACTGGTCCAGGCTGGACACCACCCGCAGCACCTTCTTCGCAGTGCTCTGCCCGACTTGGACGACCGTGCCGAGGGCGTTGCCGTTCTGGTCGAAGACGCCGTACTCGTTGGTGACCTCGATCAGCTTCACCTTCTGGTTCACCACCAGCACCGGCTCGGTGAACAGCGTGCCGCCGCCCGGACCCGTCGGGGCGATGCCCGCCTGCTGCTGGACCTGCCGGGCCGCGTCGGGGTTGCCGGGCGCCGCCCCCGCCGTGGGATATCCGGGCTGCCCGTAGGGGGCCTGCTGCGCCCCGTACGGCGCCCCCGGCCCAGCGGGCATCTGCTGCGGCGCTCCGGTCCCGACCGGGGCTGCCTGCGGCTGCTGCGAGGGTGTCTGCTGCGGCGGAACCTGCTGCTGGGGGGCGTGCCGGGCCGGAGCCTGGCCCTGAGCCTGCTGCGGGGCGGCGTGCGTGTGCTCGGTCCAGCGGGCGCCATCCCACCAGCGCAGTTGGCGGGGAGCCCCCTGCGGGTCCGCATACCAGCCCGCAGGGATGTTCGCATGTGTCATGGCGGCACAGTACCGGCCGCCGGGACACCGCCGGGCCCTGGACCAGCCGGGCCCTGGACCAGCCGGGCCCTGGACCATGGGCCCGGGTACCGCCCGGCCGGAACGGCGAGGACCCGGCCAGGCCGTGGGCGCGACGGGCGCCTCCCGCCACTGGTCGCACCCACGGTCTCCGTCCGCGGCGCCCGGGCCCGCCGCGGACGGAACGGGTCCCGGGCGTTGGGCCGGTAGGGTGAGGTGCTGTGGCAGCACGACCTTTGAACGCACTTGTGGAACCCGGCTGGGCGGAGGCGCTGCGCCCCGTCGCCGGACGTATCGCCGAGATGGGCGACTTCCTCCGTCAGGAGATCGCCGCCGGGCGGACCTACCTGCCCGCGGGCGCCAACGTCCTGCGCGCCTTCCAGCAGCCGTTCGACGACGTACGGGTGCTGATCGTCGGTCAGGACCCCTATCCGACGCCGGGCATGGCGATCGGGCTGAGCTTCGCGGTCGCGCCCGAGGTGCAGCGGCTGCCGGGGAGCCTGGAGAACATCTTCCGCGAGCTCCACTCCGACCTCGGCCTGCCGCGCCCCTCCAACGGCGATCTGACCCCGTGGACCCGCCAGGGTGTCCTCCTCCTCAACAGGGCGCTGACCACCGCGCCCCGTAAGCCCGGCGCGCACCGCGGCAAGGGCTGGGAAGAAGTGACGGAGCAGGCCATCCGTGCCCTCGCCGCCCGTGGCAAACCGCTGGTGCCCGTCCTGTGGGGCCGCGACGCCCGCAACCTGCGCCCCTTCCTCGACGCGTACCCGGCGATCGAATCGGCCCACCCGTCCCCGATGTCCGCCGACCGCGGCTTCTTCGGTTCACGGCCCTTCAGCCGCACCAATGAGCTCCTCGTCCGCCAGGGGGCCGAGCCGGTGGACTGGCGATTGCCGTGAGCTGAGGGGCGGGTTGCCCGTAGGCGGTCGCCGCTCCGGCGCTGCGCGGGCCTGGACCTGCCGGTACGGCTCCGGAGCCGTACCGGGGCTGCGCGGCGGCCATATGCCGGGCTCCGTGAACCTGCCCTTCGGCGACCTCCAGTGCGACGGCCTTTTCCGTCGCCCGTCCCGCCGCGCCGAAGGAGCGCCGCGTCCTCAGGCCACCGCCGATGCCCGTACGCACAGCACATCCGGCAGATGGGAGGCGAGCTGCTGCCAGCTGCCGCCGTCGTCGGCGCTGGCGTACACCTCGCCGTTGCGGTTGCCGAAGTAGACGCCCGCGGGGTCGGTGTCGTCCACGCAGAGGGCGTCGCGGAGCACGGTGCCGTAGTGGTCCTCCTCCGGCAGGCCGTGGGAGAGCGGCTCCCAGGAGGCCCCGGCGTCGGAGGTCCGGAAGACCCGGCACCGGTGATCGGCCGGAACGCGGTCCGCGTCGGCGGTGATGGGGAACAGATAGGCGGTGTCGGCGCGGTGCGGGTGGGCGGCCACCGCGAAGCCGAAGTCGGTGGGGAGCCCCGCGCCGATGTCCGTCCACCGGGCGCCCGCGTCGTCGCTGCGGTAGACGCCCCAGTGGTTCTGGAGGTACAGCCGGTCGCGGTTGACGGCGTCCTGCGCGATCTTGTGGACGCACTGGCCGAACTCGGGGTGCTCGTCCGGCAGGAACGACGCCTTGACGCCGGTGTTCGACGGCTCCCAGCTGGCGCCGCCGTCGGCGCTGCGGAACACCCCGGCGGCCGACACCGCGACCGTCACCGCGTCCGCGTCGCGCGGGTCGGTGATCACGGTGTGCACCGCGAGACCACCGCCACCGGGCACCCACCGCTCCCGGCTCGGATGCTCCCACAACGCTCTGACCATCTCGAACGTCTCGCCGCGGTCCTCGGAACGGAACAGCCCGCCCGGCTCCGTACCGGCGTAGACCACATCGGGCGCGGCGGGCCCGGCCGGATGCAGCTGCCACACCCGCTCCAGTGAAGTGCCGGTGTACTCCGGGTACGTGACCGCGGGCCGCGCGGGCTCGTGCCACGTCTTCCCGAGATCGTCGGTGTGGAAGACGGACGGTCCCCAGTGCGCACTGTCGGCGCCCACCAGCACCCGTGGTGTCTCCCGGCGGGTGTCGATCCCGATGGAGTACACCGCCTGTGCGGGGAAATGGGGGCCGCCCAGCTCCCAGCCGCCGTGCCTCCTGCGGCCGACGAAAAGTCCTTTGCGTGTGCCCACAGTGAGCAGCACCTCGGTCATGACCGGAACACCTCCGCGACGCCGTCGTCTCAGATGCCGCCAGTCTGCACCCGACCACTGACAACGGCGCCTCGGCACGCCATCGTCCCAAGTCACACGGCTCGTCGGGACGCGGCGACCGTGCACCGGACCCCCGCCGAACCGACCGCGTGGAGCCCGTACGCGCAACGGGGGGGGGGGGGGGCGGGGGCGGGTCGCGGGGGCGGGCGCGGGCGCCGGGGGGGCGGGGGGGGGCGCGGCGCGCCCCCCCCCCCCCCCCCCGGCGCGCGCCCGCGCCCCCCCCCCCCCCGCCGCCGCCCCCCCCCCCGCCCGCGCCCCCCCCCCCCCCCCCTCGGCCGGGCCTCGGGGGCCCTGTCCGGGTCCGGGATCAGTCCGCCGGTACCTCGAACGAGAGGGAGACGGGGCCGGAGCCGTCGTAGTAGCGGAGGATGCCACCCGCCCCGGGGATGTCCAGGACGACATCGCCCGTGACGCTCTGCCCCGGGTGGAACGTCGCGTCGAGGTTCTGCCCGGAGCCGGACTTCTCGGTGGTGGTGATGTTCCTCTCCGGGCTCTGGCCGTCGGTCCACTTCAGCCGCTGCGGGTGGAAGGCGCCGTCCTTGTCACCGGTGTTCTTCACGGTGAACGTGAGGACGAGGTACTGGTGCTGGGGCGGCTTGGTGGCCTTGATCTCCGACGCTTGGACCGCCCGGACGTCCTTGAACGTGACCGACATCTGCGTCCGCGTCCCCGAGGCGCTGTCGACGGCCTGGTACGTCCCCCGGTCGCCGATGGTGACGGGGGTCTTCCCGGACTTCCCCGCCGGCTGCTCGGCGATGTCGCCGCTCGGGGCCTCCGGCGACTTCCCCGATGCCGCGGGGGCCTTGGAGTCGTCGCCCGAGGACGAACAGCTCGTCGTCAGACCGGCGGTGAGGAGGGCGCACGCGATGAGCGTGGCGACACGGATGGATGGGCGCATGGCGTACCCCGACGTTCATGGCGGGCCGACCTGCCCGCGATTGAGCGTCAGATTACGTCATGAAGGTGACAGTGATCACGCGGGGAACGGCGGGCGGAACCACAGCCTCCGCCCGCCGCCGTGCGGCGCCCGTGACCAGGTCGGGCGGGCCGGTGACACGGGTGGGGGCCGTGGATCTCGCCACACCCGTCCGGTCTGAGCGCCGGGGAGGGCCGGGCCTCCGCCGCAACGCCGGGGCGCCCGCCCTGACCCGCTGGCGCGCGCCGCAGGCCCGTACTGCGCCGCGGTGGCCGCGCCGTCCATGGGGCGCAAACATGGGCGTGCGGGGCGCGCGAGCCCCGCGAACGCGCCGGTGCGGCAGAGGGACGAAGGGACGGACGTGAACGGCGACGACGCGACGCACGGCCGGGGCGGACGGAACGCCCCGCACGCCCCCTCCGAGGCGAGTGGCGCCGCCCAGGGGGACCCCGACCGGCTCGCCGTCTACCGGGGCAAACGGCATTTCGACCGCACCGAGGAACCGCGCGGCGAGCCGAGCGCCCCCGGGGACGCGCCCTGCTTCGTCGTGCAGATTCATGACGCCCGCCGAATGCACTTCGACTTCCGGCTGGAGGTCGACGGCGTACTCAAGTCGTGGTCCGTGCCCAAGGGGCCGTCCGCCGATCCGCGCGACAAGCGTCTCGCGGTCCCCACCGAGGACCATCCGCTGGACTACCGGGAGTTCGAGGGCGTCATCGCCCGGGGCGAGTACGGCGCGGGCACCGTCATCGTCTGGGACCAGGGCACCTACCGGCCCCTTCCGGGCAAGCGCCGGGATCACGTGGGCGGCGCGGCCAGCTTCGCCGAGGCGCTGGAGCGGGGCCATGCCTCCTTCTGGCTCGACGGGACCAAGCTGCACGGTGGCTACGCCCTCACCCGGTTCCGTACCGGCGAGGAGGCGGGCGACCGGGAATCCTGGCTGCTGGTCAAGGAGAACGACGACCGTGCGGCCGCCCACGGCGCCCCCGACCCGCTGCGCGCCCGCTCCGTCCGCAGCGGCCGCACCCTCAGGCAGGTGGCCGCCGATGCCCGGGACGACCCGCCGCGCGGTTCCTGAAACACCGCCGGTCCGGTGGCAGTGGCCCTGAAGCCGCATGCGGTGGCCGTGGCCTGAAGCCGCATGCAGTGGCCATCCGGCTGTTCCCGGGGCGGGTGAGCGCTGTCAGCGCCCGATGTACCGCCGCACGGCCGGTGGTCCGCCCCTCACCCCGCCGGGGCCTCCTCGCCGCTCTCCGGGCACAGGTGCACCGCCGCTTCCTCGGCGGACGCCGCCCCGCCGTCGATGCCGACGTCGTGTGCGACGACGTCGTTGCGGTGCCGCGGAAACCCCTCGTCGGCGGTCATCAGCCGCCCGGCGCGCTCCCCGCCGACCTGGTCGTCCACCGGCTCCCCGTCGCCGTCCACCTGGTCCCCGATGCCGTCCCCGTCCGGTGGCCACACCTCCGGAACCTCTTCCGAGAGCCGCTGTTCCAGGGATTCGCCGTCGAACTGCTCCCGCGCCGTGGTGCCGCGGTTCACCGCGAGCGGACGCTCGGGCGGCGAATATCCCTCGTCCAGAATCTGGTCGAGATCCGGTTCACCGAGAGCGTCCTCCATATCCAGGTCATCGGGATTGTCCTGCGGATCGGAAGCGGACGGCTGATAGACCTCGTCCCCCATCGCATTGTCGGGCATGTCCGCTCTCCTTCTCCGGATACGAGGGTTTCTCACCCTGCTTTCTCACACTGCGGTGCCGGATCCACGCAGAATACTGATGACTTCTGCGTCCCGCACCTGGTCGAAATCGAGATACCACTCGCCCACGCCATGGAAATTCCGTGGCTGGTGGACACACTCCACATCGTCCGCCTCCTCGCGCAGAGCCGCAGCCGCAGCGGCGCCCCGACCGGAACCGCCAGCACCAGCCGCGCCGGCTCCAGCCGCCGCAGATACCGCAGCGCGGCGCGCGCCGTCACGCCCGTCGCCAGCCCGTCGTCGACCAGCAGCACCGCAGGCGGGTCCTCACCGACCAGCGCCCCCACTCCGACCTCGGGCCGCCCCGGCACCCCGATCTTGCGCGCCACCAGCACGTCCAGCGGTGCCCCCCGTATCGGCCCGGTTCGCGGTCAGCCCCGCCGCCTTTCCGTGCCAAGGCCGAGGGACTGCGCGATGCTCTGCATATTCGGATACGTACCCTCCGGTGGCAGCTTTTCGGCGAGGGACACCAAACGGTCCGGAGCGTTGTCCCGGCGCAACTTGTCGACCACCGACGGTTTGTCCGCCGGATAGATGCTCCGGCCGAGATGCCGCGCGAGTTCGGACCGGATGCCGACGTCCTCCTCGGTCATACCCTGCGGTGTACCCCCGCGAAATACCCTGTCGGGCGCCTGCGCCACCTCCGGCTGATCCTCGCCCGCGGGCTGGAGTTCCCTTTCCTCCGCGGCGCGCAGCGACCGGTCGGTCGTCATCTCCGCCCGCAATTCCTTCTTCATCATCTCGTCCCGCGCGGGCCCGATCTTGTCCGCACCGTGCTCCATGACCATGTCTTCCTCCAGGTGACGGCGTTCAGGGGGCAGGTGACGGGGAACGGAACCCCACCGGACCCGCCCCCTGAACGGCAGTCCGTTCCGACCGCCGCGCGCCTTCCGCGACGACGGGTGAAAACCACCCCGAGAGCTCCTTCCGGGGAAATTCACCGCCCGCCATCGTCCAATTCATTGACCAGCGTCGCGCAGAACGCCTTCAGATCGTCCGGTTTACGGCTGGTGACCAACGTGTTCGGGCCGCTGGTGCAGATCTTCACCCTCTCATCGACCCAGGAACCGCCCGCATTGCGGATATCCGTCGCCAGACTCGGCCACGATGTAAGGGTGCGTCCCCGCACCACATCCGCCTCGATCAGCGTCCACGGTGCATGACAGATCGCCGCGACCGGCTTTCCGGCGTCGAAGAATCCACGAGCGAAAGCGACAGCCCGCTCATCCAGTCGCAACGCATCCGGATTCGCCACTCCACCCGGCAACACCAGCGCGCCGTAATCCTCCACCTGTGCCTCGTCCAACGTGCGATTCACGGTGAACGAGTCGGCCTTGTCCAGATGATGGAAAGCCTGCACCGACCCACTCGACGGCGATACCAGATGCGGCACCGCACCGGCATCCACCACCGCCTGCCACGGCTCCGTCAACTCGACCTGCTCCACGCCCTCGGAGGCCACCAGAAACGCGATCTGCATGTCGTCCGCCCTCTCGTCGCGATGTCGCCGAATGCATCGAATGCCAGTGCCGGATTCCTTGAGATTCCCGCCCCGCCCCGATTCCCCTTCCCGCCCCCGCGTTTCTTCCGAATGTGCATTCCCGAGGTCTCGGTTCCCGTCAAGGTGCGCGGTGCATGCGGTGTATACGGCTCACCGCATCGAGCCCCGAAAACCCGGAAGGGACGGCCGTCCCGCGCCGCACCCCCCGCCGCACCGGGCGCCCGAGCCAGGCCCGCGCGCCCCCTGTCACCTGGACGCGCCCGGGCCTCCTCCATCGCACTCCGGATACGACGAGATCGCATCCCGACGACGGACGCGCCCGCCCTCCCCGGGGCGGATGCCCCGCCCGGCCGTGCGGGCGCGCCGGGCACCCGCCGGGGGCGTACCGTCGGAGACAGGCCGCTCGCCCTGGGGTGAACACGGCCGCCCGGCCACGTGCCCGGGCCACGGTCGCCACCGCACGCCCGCACCGTTTCCGAGTGCACCACGCCGACCCGGCGGAGTGCTCACCGCGTGGTCCGTGAAAGGGAGATGTCCACCATGTCGGCCGCTGAGCACCGCGCATCCGCCATCGGCGCGCGCACCGCCCCCACCCACGGCGCGCCCTGCTGGGTCAACCTGATGACTCGCGATCTGCGCTCCACCCAGGACTTCTACACCGAGGTTCTCGGCTGGAAGTTCCGGCAGGGCAGCCTCGGTGACGAGTTCTGCGTGGCCCTGGACGACGGCCGTCCCGTCGCCGGTATCGCCCAGCTCACCCAGCGCCTGCGCGGCACCACGGCATGGACCCCGTACTTCGCGGTCGACAGCGCCGACGACGTCGCCGCCCGCATCCGCGAACGCGGCGCCACCGTCGCCGTCGGCCCCCTCGAATTCGGCGCCGGACGCGCCGCCCTGGCGTCCGACCGCGACGGCGCCGTCTTCGGCCTCTGGGAGGGCCAGACCCTGCGCTGGGCGGTCGGCCGCGCCAATGCCCCCGCCTGCCTGGAACTCCGTACCCGCGACGCCTTTGCCGCCGCCATCTTCTACGCCGAGATCTTCGACTGGGCCACCCAGCGCCCCGGCGGCTGCGACGTCACCTACGAGGACGAGCAGGTCATCGTCCGCCAGGACCGGCGCATCGTCGCCGCGCTCCGGGGTGGCGGCGTGGAGGAGGCCCCCGATCCGCACCTGCGCCCCCGGTGGCACGTCCACTTCCAGGTACGCGACCTGCCCTCCGTCATCTCCGCGGCCGTCGCCGCCGGCGGAACCGTCATGTCCCCGGCACCCCAAACCGGGCGCCCCGGTGGACGCTCCATGATCTGCGACCCCCACGGCGCCCTCTTCACGGTCACGGACGCCCCCGAGAACGACTGATTTCCCGTCACCGCACTCCGTACGGGACGGCCTCCTTCCGGACGGGAACCCTCTTCCCATTTGGCGCGCCCGTACCGGAAAGCGGCTGTGCCCGCCCCCCTCGGCACCGTGATGAATCACCCACGGTCACCACCCGGCCCCACGGCGGCGTGGCCGCCCGGCGGCCAGC
>NZ_JBHYGX010000002.1:172674-241911 GCF_042739975.1 Streptomyces sp. NPDC059080 | reverse complement strand
CCATTTGGGCCCCCCCCACCCGAAACGGGGTTGCGCCCCCCGCCCGGGGGGGCGGGCACAGCCGCTTTGTCCCTCCCCGGGGACGCACACCCGGTTCCCCTACGGGCGGCCATGGCCAGGGACTCGTCGTGAGTCACAGACCCCGAACCCCCTCACAGGGACGGATGAATGTCCCCGCTCCTCATGCCGCTCTCCTGCTCACTGCGGCTCTGCAGCTTCCGGGCCTTCTCCTTGAGGCGGTCGCGTTCGGCGGGGTCGCTGGTGTGCTGCG
Source organism: Streptomyces sp. NPDC059080 (assembly GCF_042739975.1). Taxonomy (NCBI): domain Bacteria; kingdom Bacillati; phylum Actinomycetota; class Actinomycetes; order Kitasatosporales; family Streptomycetaceae; genus Streptomyces; species Streptomyces sp. NPDC059080. The sequence goes on along the minus strand of NZ_JBHYGX010000002.1, from coordinate 241,640 downwards.
CCGCGTCCTCCAGCTGCTGCGCCTTCTCACGCATCTGCCGGATCCGGCCGCGCACTTCGTCTGCGCTCATGATCACTCCTCGAACGGTCCGAACGGAAACACGGGTCGGCTGCCTCCACCACCAGCGAATCAGCGCCCGCCCCCATCGGCACCTTGAAGAATCACCCACGGTCACCACCCGGCCCCACGGCGGCGTCGCCTCACTGCGACCTTCCGCCACCAGCGGCCGGGAACGCTGTCGCGCACACCGCTCCCGCCTGCTGCACAGTGGAAGAGACGTCACACGGACGAGTGAAGGAACGCCGCGCCAACGGGCGGAGACGCCCCGAGTACCCAGTGGACGGGCGGAAACGCTCCGAGCGCGCGGCCCCGCACAGGCGCCGGGACACGGGAGCCCACGGCCGCACCACGGCCCCGCGGACACCGACCGGAACACCCGCCGCGGACCCCGCACTCTGCGGACCACCGAACGGAACGGAAGGCGTGAGGGGAATGACAATCCACACCGGACGCGTCGCCCACCAGGCGCCCGCCGGACGCCGGACGCCGCAACTCGACCCGGACACCCGCGCCGCCCTGCACCAGCTCGCCACCCTCCCGGACGGCCCCGCCCGCGTCCGGCTGCGCGAGGAAATCGTCTGCGCGTGGCTCCCGATGGCCCACCGCCTCGCCCGCCGCTACAGCGGCCGCGGCGAAAGCGACGAGGACCTCCGCCAGGTCGCCGCCCTCGGCCTGCTCAAGGCCATCGACCGGTTCGACCCCGGTGTCGGCACCGCCTTCGGGGCCTTCGCCGTCCCCACCATCATCGGCGAGATCAAGCGCCACTTCCGCGACGAACTGTGGGCCGTCCACGTCCCCCGACGCGCCCAGGAACTCCGCGCCCAGGTCCACCGGGCCCGCCAGGAACTCGCCATCCGTCCTGGCCACGCCACCATCACCGTGCAGGACGTCGCCGCCCACACCGGCATGCCCTACGAAGACGTCCTCATCGGCCTCGACGCCCAGAAGACCTTCACCGCGCTCTCCCTGGAACGCCCCCTCGGCGGCGAGGACACCCAGCAGACCCTCGGCGACCTCCTCGGACAGGAGGACCCGGCACTCGGACTGGTCGACGACCGGGAAGCCGCCGCCACCGGCCTGCGCACCCTGCCCGCACGCGAACGCCACATCCTCTACCTGCGGTTCTATCTCGGCCTGACGCAGAGCGAAATCGCCGACCGGGTCGGTGTCTCCCAGATGCATGTCTCCCGGCTGCTGCGCCGCTCCTGCGCGTATGTGCGCGAGAAGGCGCTGGCGCCGCAATCGTGACTGCGGCATCGGCGGATCGGCAGACTGGACCGGAAGCCAGGTGGCGCGGCCGCCTGGCGGACCGAGCGGTGGTCGCCTGCGCGAGGCGTCGGTCGCGCTCGGGTTCCGGCGACGATCTGCCTTCGTGGACGATCTGCCTTCGGCAACGGTGAGTTCCCGCCTCGCACCTGACTTCTCCCTGAGATCACACACTGTCACCCTCCGTGATCGCTCAGGGATGTCCCTGATCGCCCCCTGACCTTCCTCGAATCCCGTGCCCACCCGCCCTACGCGGCGGTAGCGTTCGCCCCATCGACGCCGCAACACATCAAGTCGGAGCCGGAGAGGAAGGCGGGGGAGAAGTGCAGGCGCAGGGGCAGGGCCGCAGCAGACATCACGGCCGGAGCGAGGAACACGACCGAAACGAGCGGCACGACCGAGCAACGGGCCGAACGCAGGGACGGCCCCAGCCGGAAGCAGCAGCGGAGGCATCCGCCGCAGCCCGGACACTCTGGCGCCTGACCGAGCCGCTTCACGCCGTCAGCTACTTCGACGCAACCTGCCGCGGCCTCGGAAAGGCCATCGGCCTCAAGGGCTACTGGATGGGCTACTTCGCCGCCCGCACGGCACCGCTGGGTGCCGTGTCCGCCCCGCCGGCCACCGAACTGCTGGGCGTGTTCGCCCCCGCCATGATCGCCCGTGCCCTCCCGGCCGCCTGGGACGCGGTCGGCCCGGAGCGCGTTCTCGACGCCCGCGCCCGCTGCGCCGCCGACGCGCTGCGGGCCGCCGATCCGGCGGTCGAGACATCCGTCGCGAAGGTGGCCCCCGCCCTCAGAGCCATGGTCGACGACGCGCCGAGAGCCGCGCGGCCCCTGTTCGCCGCGAACCAGGCACTCTGCGACCGCGCCGACCCGGTCGAAGACCTGTGGCAACTCGCCACCGCTCTCAGGGAGTTCCGCGGCGATGCCCACCTCTCCGTTCTCGCCGAACACGAACTCGACGGCTGCGAATCCCTGGTCCTGGCCGTGGCCTGCGGCCTCGTCCCCGAGGAGTCGATGCGCCAGGACCGGGGCTGGACCGAGGAGGAATGGACCGCGGCAACGGCCCGCCTGTGCTCGCGTGGCCTGGTCGACAGCCAGGGCGCTGCGACCACCCGCGGCGCAGCGGAACGAACGGAGATCGAGCAACGTACCGACGACCTCGCCGCCCGGCTCCTCAGACCTCTCAGCACCGCACAGACCGGCCAACTCCTGCGGGACCTGACGCCCGTCACCCATCGCGTCCTCGCCACCAGGCTGTTGCCGTTCCCCAATCCGATAGGGCTGCCGCCTCCTCCGGCATCCAGCAGGCACATTGATGGGCGGAACATGGGGCGGGGGCGCTTGACTGAGGCCGGCTGACCGCGTCCGATGCCGTCTCATCCGCTCCCTCCGGCGGGCGACCGTACGGACCGGTTTGAACGGCACGGACCCGTCGGACCCGGGTACCTGTAGCCAGAGCCGGACGTCTGGAACGAGGCCGGTCTGCCGCTGGGCTCGCCCCTGTGCGCACCAGCGCATGCGGGTCGGCCTGTGAGGGCGCCGCCCCGGGCCTCGCATATGAGTCGGCTGCGGGCAGCGCCGAGATGCCCATCGTGCGGCAACGCCTCAACGTCGACCCACATTGCCCCAGAGGCCCGTACCCCCGTGGTCCGCAGGCCCGTACCCGGGGCGCGGATCCGTTCCGTAAGCCCGAATCGCCCCAGGCGAATCAGGCAGGCGGGTGGTTGCGACAGGCAGGGGGCGGACGCCGTGGTAGGCGTCAAGGGGTGTGCTTCTGTGCGGTGGTTCCGCAAGAGCCCCAGGGAAGAAGGAACGACGATGACGACCGAATCAGCCCCCGACGGATCCGGGCCCGTGCCCGGTGAGCCAGGTCCGGTGCCCAGGGATCCTCAGCCCCGTGGGCCGGTGCCGGAAGAGCCGGAGCCGCAGGAAGAGCCCGGGCCGGTACGCAAGCCGGACTCCGATCCTGACGACGAGCCGCAGGTTCCCGAGCCGCCGGACTGACGGTCCCGCGCGGACCGGACCGGGGCGGATCCCGACCGAGACGGACCGGAGTACCGGGCTCGGACCAGGGCGGAACCGGAAAAACGGACCGGGACGGGCCCGGGCTGAGACGGGTGCCTCAACCCACAGCCCACCCCACTCCAGGCGACGTCTCCCCGATCTTCGTAGGCCGCCACCTGACACCCGGCCCCGACGCCGGCGGCGTAGTTCCCCGGTCCGGTACACGGCATCCGCCAGGCGCACTCGCGACCCCACCGCACTCGTTCTCGTAGGGAAAGCCTCTCAACCTCGCCGGCCCCCGTCGTCCGCCCCCGTCCGCCGGGCGAACGAAGTGAGGCCCCGCAAACGCCCCGCCGGTCCGCCCACGGCAACCGCCCCGCGAACCCCCGGGCCCGCGAGCGCTCGGGCCCCACCCCAGGAGATGCCCCGCATGCCCCACCCCACCGACCCGGTCGGCCCCGCCGCCACGCCCGCCAAGGGATCCACCGAAGCGTCAAGCACCACAGACCCTCCACCCACCAGCCAACTCACCCCCACCAAGCCGGGCACCCCCACCGCCCTGACCCCCACCGAACTGGCAGAACTGGACGCCCAATGGCGGGCCGCCAACTACCTGGCCGCCGGGCAGATCTACCTCAGGGGAAACCCGCTGCTGACCGAGCCGTTGCGGCCGGAGCACATCAAGCCCCGGCTGCTCGGGCACTGGGGCACCTCGCCCGGTCTCACTCTCGTCCACACCCACCTCAACCGCGTGATCAAGGCCCGGGGCCTGGACGCCGTCTGTGTCTGGGGGCCGGGGCACGGTGGTCCGGCCGTGCTCGCGCACTCCTGGCTGGACGGTTCGTACTCCGAGACGTACCCGGATGTGAGCCGGGACGCGGCGGGGATGGCGGAGTTGTTCCGGCAGTTCTCGTTCCCCGGGGGTGTGCCCAGTCATGTCGCGCCGGAGACGCCCGGTTCGCTGCACGAGGGCGGGGAGCTGGGGTACGCGCTGACGCATGCGTACGGGGCGGCGTTCGACAATCCGGAGCTGGTCGTCGCCTGTGTCATCGGCGACGGCGAGGCGGAGACCGGGCCGCTCGCGGCGTCCTGGCACGCCAACAAGTTTCTCGATCCGGTGCACGACGGCGCGGTCCTGCCGATCCTGCACCTCAACGGCTACAAGATCGCCAACCCGGCCCTCCTCGCCCGCATCCCCGAGGCGGAGCTGGACGCGTTGCTGCGCGGCTACGGCCATGAGCCGCTGTACGTCACGGGCGACGCACCCGGCCCGGTGCACCACGCGATGGCCGCCGCGCTGGACCGTGCGCTCGACCATATCGCCGCGATCCAGCGGCGGGCCCGTGCGGACGGCGGCGCCGACCGGCCGCGTTGGCCGATGATCGTGCTCCGTACGCCCAAGGGGTGGACCGGCCCGCACGACGTCGACGGGGTGCCGGTCGAGGGCACCTGGCGCGCCCATCAGGTGCCGCTGCCCGCCGTCCGCGAGAACCCCGCCCACCTGCGGCAACTGGAGTCCTGGCTCCACTCGTACCGGCCGCGCGAGCTGTTCGACGAGGGCGGACGGCCGCGCCCGGAGGTGCTGGCGCGCGTCCCGGAGGGCGACCGCCGGCTCGGTGCGTCCCCGCACGCCAACGGCGGACTCCTCCTGCGCGACCTGCCGATCCCGCCGCTGGAGGAGTACGCCGTGGACGTCGAGGCTCCGGGGAGGCGGACGCACGAGCCGACGCGGGTCCTCGGCGGGCTCCTCGAAGGGGTGATGGCGGCGACGGCCGCGCGCCGCGACTTCCGCGTCGTCGGCCCCGACGAGACCGCCTCCAACCGTCTCCAGGCGCTCTACGGGGCGACTGCCAAGGCATGGCAGGCCGAGACGCTCCCGACGGACGAGCATCTGGCGCGCGACGGCCGGGTCATGGAGGTGCTGTCGGAGCATCTGTGCCAGGGGTGGCTGGAGGGGTATCTGCTGACCGGCAGGCACGGGCTGTTCGCGAGTTACGAGGCGTTCGCGCACATCGTGGACTCGATGGTCAACCAGCACATCAAATGGCTGCGCACCGCCCGCCGACTGCCCTGGCGCCGCCCCGTCGCGTCCCTGAACTACCTGCTCAGCTCGCATGTCTGGCGTCAGGACCACAACGGTTTCTCCCACCAGGACCCTGGTTTCGTCGACCATGTCCTGAACAAGAGCCCCGAGGTGGTCCGGGTCTATCTCCCGCCGGACGCCAACACCCTGCTCTCGGTCGCGGATCACGCCCTGCGCTCCCGCGACTACGTCAATGTGATCGTGGCGGGCAAGCAGCCGACGTTCGACTGGCTGACGCTGGAGGAGGCCCGGGCGCACTGTGCGCGGGGCGTCGGCGTCTGGGAGTGGGCCGGGACGGAGGACGGCAGCCGCGAACCGGATGTCGTGCTGGCCTGTGCGGGCGATGTGCCCACCCAGGAGGCCCTGGCCGCCGCCTGGCTGCTCCGCCGCCAGCTGCCCGACCTGGCGGTCCGCGTCGTCAATGTCGTCGATCCGGCCCGCCTGATGCCGCGCGACGCGCATCCGCACGGCATGCCGGACGCCGAGTACGACGCGGTCTTCACCCGCGACCGGCCGGTGATCTTCGCCTACCACGGCTACCCCTGGCTGATCCACCGGCTGACGTACCGGCGGGCCGGGCACGAGCAGCTGCATGTGCGCGGCTACCAGGAGGAGGGGGCGACGACCACGCCGTTCGACATGCTGGTCCGCAACGACCTCGACCGGTTCCGGCTGGTCATGGACGTCGTGGACCGGGTGCCCGGGCTCGGCAGCCGCGCCGTCGCGGCACGCCAGGCCATGGCCGACGCCCGCATCCGCCACCACGCCTGGACCCGCCGCCACGGCACGGACCTGCCGGAGGTCGCCGACTGGACGTGGGGCGAGGGCTGACGGCGGCCGCCCCACGCCTCATCGTCGGCTCAACCGTCGCAGGCGTCGCGTACGTCGTCGGCCACGTGGGCGTCGAGGGCGGCCCGGACCAGGGCGGCGGCGAACGCGGCGAGGTCCTCGTCCGGGACGAGCGTGGCCAGTCGGCCGGGGTCCTGCGGGAGGCCGAGCCGTTCGGCGCCCTGGAGGGCCTTGCCGTCGAGGAACGGCGCGAGGGCGGGCCACACCCCTTGCACCTCGCGGAGGAAGATCGCGGCCCCGGCCGGGCCGATGCCGGGGAGCTCCTGCAACGCGTCGCTCAGCGCGCCGGGGTCGCCGTCGGCCGCGTCCCGTATACGCCGCAGATCGCCGCCGCAGGAGTCGTGCAGCAGCGTGGCGCCGGAGCCGAGTTGGGTGGCCGTCCGCTCGTCGTAGCGCCGGTAGCCGCCCTCGCCCAGGGCGTCGACGCGCTGTTGCCAGGTGGCCTCGGCCATCGAGCGGGGGGTGCGCATCCCGGCGGCGAACAGTTCGCGGGCCGCCGCCACCGCGACCGAGGCCCGGATCCGGGCGCTGAGCAGCAACGCCAGCACCAGGAGCTGATAGAGCGGCTGCGGGGTGTCCCGCAGCCGGATGCCCGCCTCCGCCGCGTACGTCGTACCGTGCCGGTCCAGCAGGACCCTGGCCACGTCCCGGTCGCGCTTCCGGCTCATGCTCGCACCTCCGTCCCTCGCCCCCGCGGACACCGTGACCGCCCCCTCCTCTCCGTTGTCTCACGGGTGGGCGGGGCGGCGCGCGGGGATGGGATGGGGGCGCCCGGTTCGGGGAGTGCGCCCCCGGGTGACGGCCGGGGAACTGCGATGGCCCTCGTACCATCAAGGAAGATGAACGCCCTGCGCACGGAGGATCTGGACGCGCTGTTCCCCGGCCTGATCGACGGCGTCCTGCGCGCGGCCGACCTCCAGGCGGAACGGCTCGGCGAGCGCTGACCGGGCGGGAGCGGTACGGGGGGCGCCCGGATGCCGGGCCTCCGAGCAGGTGAGCCGCGCTCCGCCGGTGAAGTGAGCTGCGCTATCGGTGTAGTCCCGGTGCGATGAGCGTGCCGCGCGGCTGGGCCGGGCGGGGTGGGCGCTAGGTTTCCCCCGTGTCGGAAAGCGACTTTTATACCGTTAGTGAACGATATGAAGCCCAGGACATGAGGGGTGACTGGCCCGCCTGGGAACTGCGCGGACACGGCTCGGCCGCGCCGTCCCGCGAGGGCGCGGACGGCCTCCCGGACGGGGACGGCCCCCTGGAGACGGCCGATGCCGCGCCGTCCCGGCTGGATCCGCTGGAGCCCTGGGTGAGCGCCCGGCTGACGTTCCCCGACGGCGCCCGGATCGACGTGCTGGTCACCGTCGAGGACGACGGCATCACCGTGGAGGACCTGCGGGCCGACCCGCCGTTGCCGCTCAGCGGGCTCGCTACCCTCGCCCACTGGATCGAGGGCCCGCTCGACGACGCCTGCCGCATCGCCACCGGCCGCACCCGCAGGCCCCGCCCCGTACCGGCCCCCGCCGCAGATCCGTCGGCCGCGGGCGGACCGTACGACGGCGGCGCGCGGGGGAGTGGCGGCACACCCCCCGCGGAGGGTGAGCCGTCGGCCGGTGGCGCCGTGCCGTCCATCGGGCCCGGCGCGGGCCCCTCGGCGGATCGAGCGCCGGATCCGGCTGCGGAACCAGTGGTGGCACACACGACGGATCGAGTGCCGGAGTCGGCTACGGGCCGGGCAACGGCTGCGGCAACGGAGTCGGCGACGCCCCCAGCGGCAGCGCCAGCCGCCGAACCGACCGCCGACCCCGGATCACCGGCCGACCCCGCCGAGGCCCGGACCGTCGCCACCGGATCACCGGCCGACCCCACCGAGGCCCGGACCGCCGACCCCGACGCCGCTCCTGCCCCCGAGCCGTCCGGCACTCCGGAAACCGCCACCCCGGAAGCCGCCACCCCCCAAACCGACACCCCGGAAGCCGACACCCCGGAAGCCGCCACCCCCGAAACCGACACTCCGGACGCCACTGACCCCGCCCCGTCCCCCTCCCGAGCCGATCCCTCCGCCGCGGTCACTGAGCCCGCCGCGGCCGAAGGATGGGCGATGTGGGGGCGGGGCGGTGACCGGAGCAAGGTGGTGGCCGACGCGTACCGGGAGGCGCAGAGGGAAGGGCGGGACCCGGTGGAAGCGGTGATGAGCGCGACCGGACGGGGGCGCCGCCGGGCCTTGCGCCTGATCGCCGGTGCACGCGACGCGGGCCTGCTGTCGCCCCGGCACCACCGGCGTTGACGGGACATCCGTTCTTCGGCGGGTCCGAGGAGCAGACCGGGAGGGAGCGCACCCGGCAACAGCGCTCTCAGGAAATACGCCGCGGCGAACGCAGCCCCTAACCGGCGAACGCAGCCCCTAAGAGGGCCCCTGCTCCCCACCCCGCGGCGCATCCACCCGCGTCCCGGCCCCCGGGGCGTCCGCTCCGTTCTCCGGCCCGCCCTCCGGCTCCGGCGGAAACCCCGACTCCCCATCGAGTCCGTACCGTTGGAAGAGTTCCGCGCGCAGGCGGGGGAGCGGTGTGGGGGCGCCGGGCAGGAGCAGCGGGACGACCGTGCCCATCAGCAGGGCGCGGAGCAGGGGGTAGTCGGCGTCCGGGTCGGTGGAGCCGTAGGCGATGACGGTTTCGCGCAGGAGATGGGCCAGTTGCTGCTGCTCGGGGCACTGGATGAAGCCGTCGGCGGTGAGGATGCCCGCCATGTGGGTGCGCATCAGCAGCGGGTGGTCGCGGGTGAGGCCAAGGATCGCGTCGATGGCGCGGGCCATCAGCTCGCGGCCCGCTTCGGGGCCCTCCGGGCGCGGTTCGCGCTCCAGGGCCTCCTGGAGGGTGAGGTGCATCAGGCGGTGCACGGCCGACTGCAGAAGCTGTCGTTTGCCGGGGAAGTAATACGAGACCAGACCGCGTGCGGTGCCCGCCCGGCGGGCGATGTCGCCGAGGGTGGTGGCGTCGTAGCCGCGCTCGCCCACGAGGTCGACCGTCGCCTGGAGCAGCCGCTCGCGGGAACGCCGCCGCAGTTCTTCGTTGACCGATGCGCTGCGGGGGGACATCCTGATAACTCCTGCGTTGGCTGGCTGGCAGCCAGTATACTCAGGGCAAGCCGGGTGCCCGCCTTTCGAGGCATGAGATCCGGCCGCACCGGCTGGTTCGGACGACGCGGGGGATCGTCCGAACCAGTCCGTGGCAGCGCCCGTGCGCGGCGTCCGAGCGGGGAATCGCAAGGGTGCGGCGCGCGGGCGCTGCAGCATTGTGGATCTTCGTCCGCTCGCGCCGTGCATTCCCCGGCCCGTGCGGCGCTCCCTCCCCGCTTCTCCGTAAACCTCCTGAATGGCCGAAAAAGTGAGGTAACGGCTGCCGTGGGGCGGGTGAGGGGGATGCGGCGGAACGGGTGGTGGGGCTGCGGGCTCCGCACGAACATGGTGATAAATTGGTATATTTGCATCGATATGCTTCCAGTTCCTCAGCCACAGGGCCGGGCCGGTCTCCGGCCAGGGCGTGTGTGGCGATCCGGCGGGTGACGGATAGCGCATGCGCAAGAACGGGCACCGGGCGCCGGGCTCCGCACCACCGCGGGCCCTGCGCGTCCCTTGGAACGCGCGGAGTCTCGCGGGACAGCTGATGCTGATGCAACTGGTGCTGGTGGTGGTCCTCGTGGCCGCCGCCGCGCTGGCGCTGGTCCTCCAGTCGCGCAACGCCGGCACCCGCGACGCACAGCACAGCACCCGGGCCGCCGCCGAGGCGTTCGCCCTGGCACCCGGCACCGCACAGGCCCTCGACGGCCGGGACCCCACCGCGGAGCTGCAGCCGCGCGCGGAGGCGATCCGTAAGTCCGCCGGCGTCGACTTCGTCGTCGTCCTCAGCCCTCAGGGCATCCGCTACACCGATCCCGTCCCGTCGCTCATCGGCCGACACGCCAACCGTATGTACCAGGACGCCCTCACCGCGGGCGCCTTCACCCGCACCATCCCCAGTGTCCACGGCATCACCGTCACCTCCGTCGTCCCCGTCACCCGCGACGACGGCTCGATCGCCGGGCTGGTCTCGGTCGGCGTCACCGTCAAACGGGTGCAGAGCAACACCACCGCGGAACTGCCCGTCCTGCTCGGGAGCGCCGCGGCCGTCCTCGTGCTGTCCGCCGCCGGGACCGTCCTCGTCGGCCGCCGTGTGCGCCGCCAGACCCACGGGCTGGGGCCCGCCGAGATGACGCGGATGTACGAGCACCACGACGCGGTGCTGCACGCCGTCCGCGAGGGGGTGCTGATCGTGGATGCCGGCGGGCGGCTGCGGCTCACCAACGACGAGGCACGGCGCCTGCTCGGTCTGGGGCCGGACGCCGAGGGACGGCCGGTGACCGCACTGGGCCTGGAGCCGTCCGTCGCCGCGCTGCTCACCGACCGGCGCGCCGTGTCGGACGCCGTCCGCCCGGCGGGCGACCGGCTGCTGGTCATCAACGTCCGCCTCACCGACGGCCCGGACTCCGCGGCCAGCAGCGTCGCGACGCTTCGCGACACCACCGAACTGCAGGCGGTCACCGGCCGCGCCGAGGCCGCCCGGGAGCGGCTGCAGCTGCTGCACGACGCCGGGGCCCGGGTCGGCACCACCCTGGACGTGCGGCGCACCGCCCGCGAGATGACCGATGTCGCCGTCCCACGCTTCGCCGACGTCGCCACCGTCGACCTCGCCGACCCGGTGCTGCGCGGCAACGAACCGGACATCGCCGGGCAGTCGCTGCGCCGGACGGCCGTCACCGCGGTGCCGACGGGGACCGGACCGGGCAGCGGCAGCGCGGCGTTCCCCGTCGGCGAACCGGTCACCGCGATGCGGCCCGCCGCGCACGCCCGGGCGCTCGCCGAGGGGGAGCCCGTCCTCGTCTCCGACCTGTCCGAGGTGCCGGAGCTGGCCGGCGGGCCGGCGGCGCCCGGGCGGACCGGGGCCTCCGCGGAGGGGATCACCCGGCCGGCGGACGCAGGGCGGGCCGAGCGGATCCACGCCCTCGGCCTCGTCTCGCTGATCAGCGTGCCGGTCCGGGCCCGCGGCCGGGTGCTGGGCCTGGCCGAGTTCTGGCGCACCGCGGCGTCCGACCCCTTCGACGAGGACGATCTGGCCCTCGCCGAGGAGCTGGTGGGGCGGACCGCGGTCTGCATCGACAACGCCCGCCGCTACACCCGCGAACACGCCACCGCCGTCGCCCTCCAGCGCAGCCTGCTCCCCGGCGAACTCCCCGACCAGGACGCCGTGGACGCCGCCTACCGCTACCTCCCGGCGCAGGCGGGGGTGGGCGGCGACTGGTTCGACGTCATCCCGCTGCCCGGGGCCCGTGTCGCGCTGGTCGTCGGGGACGTCGTCGGTCAGGGTCTGCACGCCGCCGCGACCATGGGCCGATTGCGTACCGCCGTGCACAACTTCTCCGCGCTGGACCTGCCGCCCGAGGAACTCCTCGGCTACCTCGACGAACTGGTCAGCCGGATCGACGACAGCGGCACCGCCGACACCGCCCAGGTCTCCGGCGCGACCTGCCTGTACGCGGTCTACGACCCGGCCTCCGGCCGCTGCACCATGGCGACCAACGGGCACCCCGGTCCGGCGCTCGTGCTGCCCGACGGCACGGTCAGCTTCCCCGACATCCCCGTCTCACCGCCGCTCGGTCTCGGCGGCGAACCGTTCGAGACGGCGACGCTGGAGTTGCCCGAGGGCAGTCGGCTGGTGCTCTTCACCAACGGGCTGATCAGCGACCGCCACCGCGACCTCGACACCGGTCTGGCCACCCTCCGCGACGTCCTCGCGGGGCTGCCCGGCGCGGGACCGGAGGAGACCTGCCAGGTGATCCTCGACGCCATGGTGGGACCGCGGCCCGGCGACGACATCGCCCTGCTCGTCGCCGCCACCCGCCGCATGGACGCCGACCACGTCGCCGAATGGGCGGTGCCCAGCGACCCGTCGGCCGTCGCACCGGTCCGCGCGGAGGTCGCCGGGCGGCTCGGCTCCTGGGGCCTGGCCGACCTGGGGTTCGCCACCGAACTCATCCTCAGCGAACTCGTCACCAACGCCATCCGCTACGCCACCGGCCCGGTCCGCGTACGGCTGCTGCGGGCCCGCAGCCTCATCTGCGAGGTGTCCGACGGCAGCCCCACCGCACCGCATCTGCGGCGCGCCGCGATGACCGACGAGGGCGGCCGCGGGCTGTATCTGGTGTCGCAGTTCGCCGAACGCTGGGGGACCCGCTACCCCGACCGCGGCAAGGTGGTGTGGACGGAACAGTCCCTGGAGCCCGCCCCGGTGCCGACCGAAACGATGAGCGACGAGGACCTGCTCGACCAGTGGGACGACGAGGAGGAATGACCCGGCCCCGCACATGCGTGTGGGGCCCGGACGGACCGGGCCCCACGACGTACGGGCTTCAGCGCGGTGCGGCGGTCAGTAGCCGCCGTCCGGCTCGGCGGCGTCCGCCTCGGTGAGCGCGAGCTGCACCACCGTCCGCGGGGCGCGGCGCTGCACCAGCACACCACGGCCCGGCACCCGCTGCTCGGCGCGCTCGCCGCCCAGCACCGCGCCCTCCTTCGTATCGCCGGACAGCACCAGCCCGGAGGCGCCCAGCTCCCGCGCCCGGGTCAGCATCGGATCCGTCATCGCGGTCCGCGCGAAACCCGACACCCGGCGCGCCACCACCAGGTGGAAGCCCAGTTCACGGGCTTGCGGAAGATAGTCCACGAGCGGCGACAGCGGCGACTGCCGCCCGTGGGCGACGAGGTCGTAGTCGTCGACGACGACATACAGCTCGGGCCCCTCCCACCAGTCGCGGTCGCGCAGCTGCTGGTGCGTGACATCGGCCGGCGGCAGCCGCTCGGCCAGCTTCTCGGCGACCTGCTCGGCGTAGAAGGTGGCGGCGGTGGCGTCACCCGCGTACGCGCCGAGGTGTTCGTCGGGGACGATGCCGAGCAGCGAACGCCGGTAGTCGATGACGATGAAGCGGGCCTCCCACGCCGAGTGCCGCTCGGTCATCTGCGTCAGCCAGCTGCGCAGGAACGCGGACTTGCCCGAACCGGAGTCGCCGAACACCAGGAAGTGCGGGTCCGCGTCGGTCAGTTCGAGGTGGACCGGCAGCAGGTCCTGCTCGGCCACGCCGATCGCCACGCCCGCCGCCGGACGGTCGGCTGCGGCGGGCAGCTCCGCCAGTTCGGTGAGGGTGATCCGCTCCGGCAGCATCCGGATGGGCGGCGCCGCGGCCGTCGGCCAGGAGTCGGCGATCTTGGTGAGGGCGTCCTGCTGGGCGTCGGCCAGCCCGTCGAGGGTGTCCATGCCGTCCAGACGCGGCAGCGCCACCTGGAACTGCACACCGCCGGGGGCCAGACCACGGCCCGGGGCGGTCGCGGACGCGAAGCGGCGCGCCGCACGGCGGTCGATCTCCGACTCGGCGGGGTCGTTGAGCCGCAGTTCCAGCCGCGCGGCGATGCTGTCGCGCAGCGCCATCCGCAGATCCGCCCAGCGGTTGGCGGTCACCACCATGTGGATGGCGACGCCCAGACCGCGCGCCGCGATGTCCAGCACGGTCGCGTCGATGTCCATCCGGTCGAGCATCTCGCCGCGGACCCCGGCCCAGTTGTCGAGGAGCAGGAAGATGTCGGCGCTGCGGACGCCGTCGGGCAGCTCCCCGGCCGCGCGGCGGCGGCGGAACTCCTCGGCGGAGTCGATGCCCAGCTCCCGGAAGAGCTGCTCCCGCTCGGTGAGCAGCTGGCTGACCTCGGCCAGCGCGCGCTGCACCCGCTCCACGTCGTGCCGCCCGACCACGCCGCTGACGTGCGGCGCCCGGTCGAACGGCGCCAGCGCACCGCCGCCGAAGTCGACGCAGAGGAACTGGATCTCGTCGGGGGAGTGGGTCGCCATCGCGGAGAGCATGAGGGTGCGCAGGAACATGCTCTTGCCGGACTGGGGCGCGCCGATGAGGGCGAGATGCCCGTACTCGTGCGCGAAGTCCGGGACGACGGGGTGCTGTTGCTGCATCACGGGGATGTCCGCGACGCCGACCGGCAGCTTCAGCGAACCGTGCTCCGGCCACCACTGGGCGCGCAGCCCCGGGACGTCCGGCGTCGTGGCGAGCGGGCCGGTGAGCGCGTCCAGCGGCAGGGCCCGCGGCAGCGGCGGCAGCCACACCTGGTGGACGGCCTGCCCGGAGCGCAGCAGCCGCTCGACCAGCACCTGCATCTCGGTGGGGCCGGTGAGCAGCGGCCGGGAACGCCGCTCGGGCTCGGGCGCCGGTTCCGCGTCCGGGTCGGGCGCGAGCCGCAGCCCGAACGGGACGGGAGCCGCGGACACCGGGCCCTCGACGGCGTCCCGGTCCTCGGGGCTCTCGTGCGGCCCGGAGACATGGGCCACACGGAACCGCTCGTACACCGAGTCGGCGACCTTGAGGTACGCGGAGCCGGGGATGGGCGGCAGCTGGTAGGCGTCCGGGGTGCCGATGACGGCGCGGGACTCGGCGGCGGAGAACGTCCGCAGGCAGATCCGGTACGAGAGGTTCGACTCCAGACCGCGGAGCTTGCCCTCCTCCAGCCGCTGGGTGGCGAGCAGGAGGTGGATGCCGAGGCTTCGGCCGACGCGGCCGATCTGCACGAACAGGTCGATGAAGTCGGGACGGCTGGACAGCAGCTCACCGAACTCGTCGACGATGACGAGGAGATACGGCAGCGGCTCCAGCGGCTTCCCGTCGGGCCCGGTCTGCCCGGCGGCCCGGCGCAACTGGTACTCGCGGACGTTGTCGAGGTTCCCGGCGTCCCGCAGCAGCTTCTGACGCCGCTGCTGCTCACCCTGGAGGGCGTCGCGGACCCGGTCGACGAGGGCCAGGTCGTCCACCAGGTTGGTGATCAGACCGGCGACGTGCGGGAGTTCGGTGACGCCAGCGAACGTCGCACCGCCCTTGAAGTCGACGAGGACGAAGCTGAGGATGTCCGGCGAGTGGATCGCGGTCAGACCGCCGACCAGGGTCCGCAGCAGCTCACTCTTGCCGGAGCCGGTGGCACCGACGACCAGACCGTGCGGGCCCATACCGTTCTGAGCGGCTTCCTTCAGGTCCAGGGCGAGGGGCTTGCCCTCGGCGTCGAAGCCGACCGGGAAGCGCAGCACGTCCTCGGAGTCCGGCTCGATCCACAGGTCCTCCGGGTCGAACGAGTCGAGGTCCGGGACGCCCAGCAGATTCGGCAGCGACATGGTCTGCGCGAGGATCTCCTCACCCTCCGCGGACAGCCGCAGCGGCGCCAGCGCACGGGCGGTCGCCGCGCACAGCACCGGGCTCGGCTCGTCGGCGACGGCCCCGTCGACATACGCGGAGGCCCGGTTGTCGTTGCGGCGGTTCTCGATGAGCAGCCGCCCCTCGTCGTCGACGTGCACCCGCACATCGGCCCGGGTCGGCTCGTCGGCCTCGCGGCTCACCACACACACGACGGTGACGCCGGTGCCGGGACCCGCATCCGCCAGCAGCTGGGTGGCGACGGCGGAGCGGGCCCAGGCGCTGCGCGGGTCGTAGCCGTCGAGGAGGACGATGAGACGGCGGCGGTTGGCGGCGGCCTCGCGGCCGGAGGTGAAGGTGCGGCGGGCGGCGGCGGCCTGCTCGTGCGCGGCGGTCAGCCAGGCGGCGAGATGGTCGGCGACGCCGTCGAAGTCCTCCGCGACCAGCGGGACCACGCCCGCCTCACCCGTCGCGTCCTCCTCATGGGTGTGCGGCAGCCACTTCGCCCATTCCCACTGCGCGTCCTCGGAGCCGCCGGTGACGACGGTCAGGCAGACGTCGTCGGGCGCGTGGAGCACCGCGACCTGGCTCAGCAGCGCCCGGGCCACGCCACGGGCGTGCCCGGCCGGTCCCACCACGCTGATCACGCCGGACTGGTCGAGGTCCACGGTCGCCGGCTGGTGGCCGACGCTCGAGGTGTTCTCGATGAGCCGGTCCGCGGCGGCCTTGGCACGGGTGTCGTACTCGACCGTGGGGTCGTTACGGGTCGCCAGCCGCACCGGCGTGGACAGCGGCGCGCGGCCGGTGCCGATCCGGACCTGGAGGAAGTCCGGGTCGGTGGGGCGGCGCTCCCACACGCGGCGCCGCCGCCGGGAGATGGCCCACAGGCGGTGCGGCGAGGGGTGCTGCCAGGCGGCGACGGTGCGCTGGTCGGAGGCGACCTGACGGGCCGTCTTCCGGATCTCGACGAGGTGTTCCAGATAGCGGTCGCGGGCGCTCAGCCGCTGCTTGCGCTGGGTGCCGCGCATCTGCATACGGACACCGAAGGTGAGGCCGATGGAGAGGAGGACGAAGGAGATGCCGAGAAGGATCAGCATCTTCTTGCCCGCGACGATCATGTAGGCGGCCATGCTGATGCTGGACAGCAGCGGCATCAGCAGCATCAGCCAGTTGGCGCCGGAGTCCTTGGCGATCGGCTGTGGTGGCGCGGCCACCACCACCGGGTCGGTCGGGAGTTGGGGTGGGGCGACCCGGGCGGGGCGGTGGAAGACGATCCGCGACATCAGGGCTCTCTGTGCAGGGAGGTGGGGCGGCAGAGGAGGGGCGTGGGCCCGGCTGACCGCGTCAGCGGGGGGCGGGACCGTTCTGGGGCGGGTGGGCACCACCGTCGGAGGCGGCGGCGAACGGGTTCACCGGAGGGGTCTTGGGACGGCGCGCGGTCTGCTCACGCAGCCCGGCGGCGAGGCCGGTGAGCCCCTGGGTGAACTCCTCGACCTGCTCGACGCGCGCCGCCTTGAGCGTCGACTGCGCCGCGTCGATCGCCGCGATGACCAGGTCCTCCAGCGTCTGCGGATCGTCCGGGTCGATGACCGACGGATCCATCCGCAGCGACGTCACCCGGCCCTCGCCGTTGACCTTCGCGGTGACCAGACCGCCACCGGCGTGACCGGTCGCCTCGGCCGCACCGATGGCGTCGTTCATTCCGGCGAGGTTTCCCTGAAGGCTGCGCATCCGCTCCGTGAGGGCCGCGAGGTCGAACGATGGGCGGTCGGACATGGGCGGTGCTCCTCGTGCGGGCTGGAAACGGCGCGGAGATGCCGGCGCACGACGGACGACGGCGGCCCTTTCGGGCGCCACCGGGCGACAGGTGGTTGCCGGGCGTCGCGCGCGGGGAACGGCATCGGTCCACGCACATCCTCCCGCCCCGCCCCGCACCTGGCCAGATCCCTGTTCGGGGACCTCCGAGCCGGGACGGGGCGAGGGCACGGCGGTCCGGTGCGGCCGCGCCCCCGCCGCGCCGGGCTACCGCACCGTCTCGCAGTTGTCCACGACCAGGCCCTCCGGCTTCGGCCGGCCACGGAAGACCGCGACGAACGTCTCGGTGCCGGCGCGCCACAGCCCCCCGTCACCCAGCTGCTCGAAGCCGTACACACCGAGCATCTCGGGCGTCAGCACGGGCGCGTTGGCCTCCACGAGGACGTGGTCGGCCCCCGCGTCGATGCCGTCGCCCTTGGCGATACCGGCGGCCCGCCGCAGCAGCGCCTCGACGATCCGCGCCGTCTCGTCGGACGGCTCGTCCCACAGCGCCCCGCTCAGGTGCAGCACCCGCGGCGGCCGCCCGCCCTGCCCGCCGGCCGCCAGCATCGTCACCGGGCTACCGGGCGTGAGACCCGCGATGTCCACCTGACCGGACCGGTAGCGGATCTGGCCGACGGCCGCACCGGCCGTGCTCACCCCGCCCGGCTGCCACTGCGTCACCTGCAGCCGCCCGCGGAACGTCTCCGGGCTTTCCACCAGTGGCACCCGCGGCGGCTGCTGGGCGTTGCCGGGCACCTCCTTCGCGGCCGGCTGCTGCACCGGCTGCTCGCTGACCTGCTCCTTCGTGACCTGCGGTTCCGTCACCGAGGAGGCCGTCACCTGCTGAGATGCGGGCTGGGCGACCGGCTTGGCGTCGAGGTTGGCGAACGGCTTCGCGTCGAGGTTGGCGAAGGGCAGGGACTTCGGCGCTTGCTTCGGCTGCCCGGACGCCGAAACCGTCTTCGGCGATGCCTGCTGCGGGGCGGCAAGCAGGGGCCTCTTGCCATACTGCCGCGGCCCCGCATTCCTCCTCCGGGGATTCAAGAAGCCCGGTCCGGTGGGCGCCTCCTGCCCGGTCGGTTCCATGTCCTCATCGGACAGCTCGGATGCGATGTCGCTGTCGGACGACTCCGAGGCCATGGACTCGTCATCGAGATCCATCGATGCCGAGCCCAGGGGAGAGCCGTCGTCGCTCAGGAGGTGATCCCACTGGGGAAGGAGACCGGTGTCGATGCCTTCCCTCAGCCGGCCGACCTCCTCGCGGATGCTGTCCCAGCGGCTCGCAGCAGTGCTGTCCTGCGGCTCGTCGACGAGCATGTCGTGCAGCGTGCCGAGCTGATCACTGGCCCATGCCGCGAGATCGCGGGCCCGCCGCAGGGCGGGTTGCGCGGACGGGTGCGACGAGGCGATCTCCGCGGCGTCCGTCAGGAGCTGTGCGGAACCCCCCGGGTCCTGGAAGAGGTGCGTCCGCAGCCGCGTCTGCAACTCCTCCCAGACCGTCACGGCCGCCGGCCGGTCCTGCGGACCGGCGAGGCTCGATTCGCCGCCGAACATGCCCGACAGCCTTGCGAAGCTCGTCACGTGCTGCGGATACGCGGGGTGCGATTCCTTGGTCCAGGACGTCGGTACGAACAGCTTCCACTCACCGTGCCGGCCGTCTTCGACCGCCAGACCGAAGTTGGTGCCCTGCCAGTCACCGAACGGCGGCATGGTAAAGACGGTGGTGGTGGCCGCCCACACCTCCAGACCCGTCTCGTCCGCGATCTCCTGGGCCGCGTTGACGCCGGGTTCCTCTGTATCGGCACCGGCCGAGCACGCGGCGAGGATGAGCTGGGGGCGGCCGATCTTCTTGAGATTCTGCAGGCTCGGCCGCTTGTTCAGCGTCTTGCCGAACGTCGTTCCCGAAACCACGTGCGACTGACCGGTCCGGCCCTCCGACACCACCAGCTCAAGCCAGCCGGGCCTGGCATGCGTCATCGCCAGGTACGTGGGACGTTCCGGATCCCAGCCCGCCGTTTCCCAGCCGGCCGGCTTGAATTCGTCTCCTTCAAACGGCGGGACGTGCGGGAAGGTGCGATTGCTGATGTCGACGTCGGTGATGTCCCGAAGGGGTTTGACGAATTCGTGCGCCGCGTGGAAGACCCGGCCGGCGAGGTGTTCCATATCACCGTTCTGCGTGATGAGCACCCGACGATGCTCCAGGTCACGAGGCCGGATGACGACATGCTGGTCCGTGGCCGATGTCACCGCCGGCAGTTCCTCGTCCTCGTCGAGGAACGCGTCGGTCACGCTGGGAAGGATGAGGGAAATCTCGGCGGTGAACGTGCCCGGGATCAGGGGCGGCTTCACCGGTGTGATGGCGAAGTCCCCGACGTCCTCCCCGACCAGCTCGTGAAGCGCCTCCCACAGATGGTTGGCGATTTCCGCCGCCAGGGTCCGGCCGGTGTGCGACTCATCGGGGCCGTCCACCGTCAGAGGCCCGGTGGTCCCCAAGACGGACACCTCGACGCGTGGCAGAGCCGTGCCACGCCGCTGGGTGCTCTCTCCCAGCGCGACCAAGCGCTCCGCGACCTTGGAGATCACCTCCAGCATGTCCTCGTGGTCCAGCTCCTCCTCTTCCGTGGAGCGCAGCAGGTACGTCTCCCGGACCACACTGCCCACGGCCGGCTCCGGCGTCGCCTCCGCGGTGGACGGCTCGGACAGGTTGCCGAAACCTGCCTGTCCAAGGACTGCCCGCAGTTTCGACCGCAGCTCTTCGTGGGCGGTACCGGAGCGGACCGCCTGGTCGAGAGCGGGCAGCAGCGCCTGGCCCGCCGCCAGATCCTCGGCGGTCCACGCCCCCTGGGCCGCGCCCATGCGGCGCAGGTACGCCTCGACCGCTTCGATGTGCAGCGCCGTCTCGTAGAGCGCGCCGAAGGCACCGGGGTCCATGGGGGGGTACTGCGTCCGCGCGGGCGGCAGTTGGGCAGGAGCCGAAACCGGTGCCTCGTTGAGGACACCGTCCATGGCGTCGGTGTTCGGGGCGGCGGCGTACCGTCGTGCCCCCTTCGAGCGGGGCCCCGAGGCCGCACGGACCGTAGGCCCGCCGAGGCCCGCGGAGGGCTTCCCCTCCTTCAGCGGAGCCTGCGCCGCAGGCGCCTCTCCGTCGGCAGCGGACGCCTCCTGCTCCTCCGGTTCCGTCAGGTCGAGCTGCCGCGTGAGGCCCTGGCCGGGGGAGCCGGACGACGGATGCGCCAGCTCCGTGACGTCCTCTTCGTCCGCCTGAAGGAAGGCCAGGTCCTGTGCGGTTGCCTTGCCCTTGCCCTTGCCCGTGCGCGAGGTGCTCGCCACGTCGGTCGGCAGCAGCTCATCGGAGAGCGGCTGCGGCTCCAGATAACCGCCGCCAGCCAGCCCGTTCGCGGGCTTCAGGCCATGCGCGTCGAGCAGTTCGGCGATCCGCCGCTTCAGCGCTCCGTCCGGACTGTGCTCCAGAGCGGAGCGCTGCCGCGCGATCTCCGTGACCACCGCTCGCTGGGCGGCCTGCTGTGCGGGGTCCTCAAGAATCGGGCGGGTGCGGACCTTGCTCTGCGCCCAGTCCATGTCCTCCTGGGGAGGCAGGCCGGCAGCGGCGTCCTGCCGCCACGATGCGGGGGGCGTCAGACCGTACGCGAGCAGCGCCTGCTCGCGGATCTGCTGCCGGTCCGCCTCGGCCTGCTCCGGGCCCTTCTCCGCCCGCAGCTCGGCTGCCTTGCGGAGCGCCAGGGTCCGCAGGCGCCGCAGCGACGGGGCAGGGCTGCCCGAGGAGTCGGAGAAGATCTCGCTCAGCAGCTGCTCGGCCCACTCCCTGTCCTGCGGGGTCGGATCCGGCGTCACGGTGCCCGTTTCCGGGTCCGTACGGTCCACCCGTGCGTCGCTGTCGGCCGTCAGCCACTGGATGCCGTTCCACAGCTCCCGTTGGTGCCGGTCGACCTGCAGACGGCCCGCCATGAACAGCGAGCCATGGCTGCGGCACTCGTCTTCCGGCAGCCGGTGGGCTTCCCTGAGATGGGCGACTGTCCGGGTGGCCAACATCCAGGGGCCGGTGAGGTCTCCGGCGTTGGCGTTGAGTTCTTGGCTGCTCGGGAATGACTCCAGTTTCTCCGTAGTGGGAAGGGCGTGCAGCACCTTCTCCAGGAAGAGGGACCCCGCGGGAGCGACGATGAAGTGGTTGCCCAGCTCGCCGACCGTGAACTGGTACGTCGCAATGCCCCGCAGCGATTCGAGAACGTGCGCGGACTGCCTCTGGTTTTCCGACAGCCATGCGGTGGCTTTCCGGGCAGTCCTGGCGTAGTCCGGCCAGTCCTGCAGCATCGCCCCGAAGAAGGGGACCGCGTCCGGCGCCATCATCATTTCCTGCTGTGGCAGTTCGATCTGCCCCGGCGCGATGTCGACGTCGGCGTACACACCGCCTTTGCGCAGCAGGATCAGGTATCGCGCCGCGTCCGACGCCATCGCGAACGCCTTGTTCTCGAGCGCGTGCTGGTAGACGTCCCCGGCGCGCTCGCTTCCCGACCCGGTGTCCTGCCCGGCGTTCGCGGACGAGGACCCCTGCGGGGCGACCGCCGATGCGAAGAAGCTCTCCATCGACTCGACGCGTACCGACGGCTGGCTCCGCAGGCCGTCGAAGAACTCCTTGTTGGCCGCCAGGGCGTCCTGGTCGGCGCGGAAGACCAGCTCCCAGCCGGATGCCTTGGCCGTCTCGGCCCACTCCGCGATGTTCTCCTTGGCGGAAGGACTCAGCGGCTTGGTGCCGAGCCACTGCATGTGCACGAACCGGGCCACCGGCATGTCGCCCGAGATATCACTGATATACACCGGGCGCGGCACACGGTTCACCGAGATGACAGCGCGGCGCTGCTCCTGCTTGGAAAGCGGGGAAGCGCTCCGCTCCGCCGTGCGGATGACGATGTGGAAGTGCGTTTCCCACAGGGAGAGCACGTTGTCCGCGCGGCGCTTCAGCAGCTTCTTGAGGCTCTCCGTCAGGGTGTTCTTCACATGGAGAGCCCGCGCTTGCGCGGACTGCTGGGATTTGTTGCCCATCCCGGAGATCTCGATCTCCGGAAGGGCCAGCCCCGCCCGGCGGTTGGAGAGTCCCAACTCCACCAGCTCGTCGGCGATTTCCTCGATCTTCGCCAGCTGTTCGCCCGACAGCTCCTTCGAACGCTCCGCGAAGTACACGGTGTGCGTGTCCCGGCTGCCGCCTGGGCCGTCCGTGTCCAGGGCGCTCGTGGGCAGGGGCGTGCTCTTGGACTGCCCGCCGCCGCGCAGCCCGCCCTTCGGCATCTCGACGCCCAGCGCCGTCAGCTTCGGCTCCAGCAGGGAGTCGGCCTCCCGCCGTGCCGCGGCGTTGCCGGCGAACTCGCGTCGGCGGTGGGCGATGTCCTCCCGCACGGCCGCCACCGCGGCCTGTACCTCGGGGTCGTTGAAGACCATCGGGCCGCGCACGATGTCGGCGGCCCACCGCAGGTCGTCGTCCGACGGGACGGACGCGTCGTCGGCCGAGGTGAGCGCCGCAGTCATCCGCTGTTTTCCGGCCGCCGGAACCGACCGCGACGGCGTCTGCGGCAGGCTCGTGAGCAGGGGCTTCTTGCCCTTCTCCCGCCTCGCCGGCGCCACGACGGTGGACTCTTCATCGAGATCCATCGGCGCCGAGCCCTGGGAAGCGACGCCATCGACGTACTCGTCGTCGGTCTCCATGAAGTCGTCGTAGTCCGACTCCGAGCGCGACGGTGGGTGGAAACCGTCACGGCGCGGATATTCCTCCTGCTCCTGCACCGGGAGGTTCGCGGAGGGGGGGCGGGGGACGTCGTGCCGATCGCTCAGCAGGTAGTCCCACAGGGGAAGCCGCTCATCGTGGATGGCGGCCCTGAGCTGCTCCACGTTCCCGCGCATGTGGGTCAGCCGGTTCGCGAGGACGGTGTCCAGTGGTGCGTCGAGGCCGCGGCTCGTGGCTTCAAGGTTCTGCGCCACGACGCCGAGCAGGTCGTCCAGCGGGCCCAGCTGATCACGGACCCATACCGCGAGATCGCGGGTCCGCCGCAGGACGGGCTGCGCGGACGGATGCGAGGACGCCAGCTCCGCGGTGTCTGTCAGGAGCAGCGCGGAATCGTGAGGGGCGTCGAAGAGGTGGCTCGTCAGCCGCGTCCGCAGCTCCTCCCAGAGGTTTACGGCCACCTCCCAGTCATCCAGCGGATCTTCGAGGCCCGACTCACCGCCGAGCAGGCCCGACAACATCGCGAAGTCCTGCTCGTGCCGCTCGTACGCGGGATGGGACTCCTTGGTCCAGGACCTCGGGACGAACAGCTTCCACTCGCCGTACCGGCCGTCCTTGACACGCAGACCGAAGGCGCTGCCCTCCCAGCCGCCCTCCGGCGGCTTCGACACGATGCTGGTGGTGGCCGCCCACACCTCCATGCCGGTCTCGTCCGCGACCTCCTGGGCCGCGTTGACCCCGGGCTCCGCTGCGTCGGCACCGGCCGAGCACGCGATGAGGATGAGCTGCGGGCGGCCGAGCTGCTTGAGCTTCTCCAGGCTTGGACGCTTCTTCAGCGCATGGGCGAACGTCTTTCCCGGAACGACCTGCCCGCGGGACTCCCCGCCCTCCGACACCACCAGCTCGAGCCAGCCGGGCTTGGCATGCGTCATCGCCACGTACGTGGGACGCTGCGGATCCCAGCCCGCCATTCCCCAGCCGATTGTCTGATCCTCTTGGATCCCGTTCTCGTCCGGGAGAAGGTGCGGGAAGCGGAGATTGCCGACATCGACGTTGGTGATGTCCCAGGAGTTGTCGGCGTATTCCTCCGCCCGATGGAACATCCGGCCCGCAAGGTACTCGACGCCACCGTCCTGCTTGACGACGATCCGCCGGTGCTGGATGTCGCGAGGCCGGATGACGGTGTGCTGGTGCGAGGCCGACGACACCATCGGCAGTTCGCGGTCCTCATCGAGGAACGCGTCGGTCACGCCGGGGAGGTGGAGGGAGATGTCAACGGTGAACGTCCCCTGGGTCAGGGGCGGCTTCACCTGCGTGACCGTGAATTCCCCGGCCTGTTCCCCGACCATCTCGCGCATATGGGCCAACAGCTGACCGGTGATCTGCGACGCCAGCGTCCGTCCGGTGTGCGACTCGTCGAAGCCGTCCACCGTCAGGGGCCCGGTGTCGCCGAAGACGGACACCTCGACGTACGGCCGGTCCGTGCCGCGCCGCCGGGTGCTCGCGTCCAGAGCGACCAGACGGCCCGCGACCTCGAAGATCGCGCGCTGCATCAGCGGCTGGGTCAGCTCCACCTCTTCCGTGGAGCGCAGCGAGTACGTTTCCCGGACCTCGGAGGCACTGCTCCCGATCGGCTCCGGTGTCGCTTCCGTGGCGGCCGTCTCCGTCGTGCCGGAGCTTTTGGGCGCGGACCGCCGGATTGGGGAACGGGGGGTCGTGGCGGCGTTGACTGTGGGCTCGAAGCCGGCCGGAGGTTCAATGCGTGCCGTGGGCTCGAAGCCCGCCGGGGTCGGGAGGCCGTCGAGCGTGTCGACGGTGGTGAAGAACTCGCCCTGCGTGTTCAGCTCATCGGAGGTGATTCCGGTGGGAAGGCCCCAGGCCGTGGGCCGGAACAGCAGCCACTCGCCGCGCTGCTGCGTCTTCCGGTGAGGCAGCAGGCCGAAGGTGTGAATGCCCGAGGAGGCGGGATTCCGTCGTACCACCGAGAGGGTCGCGGTGGTGGCCGCCCACACCTCGGTCCCGAGCCGGTCGGCCGCCTCCTGCGCCACGCTCCGGCCGGACGCGTCGGTGGCTCCGGCGTGGCATATGAGGAGGAGGAGCTGCGCCTCCTTGCCGTGGCGCTGCTTCATGTCGCGGTAGCTCGGGCGGCGCCCGAGCACCTCACTCAGCGCCTCGCCGTCCACCGAGTGGGACGACGTTTCGCTGCCCACCGTCACTGTCAGCTGCACAGAGCCGGGGGTCCCGTGCGTGAGCGCGACGTAGAGGGGCCGGGAGGAGTCCCACGGCACCTTCTCGTACCCGCTGAGGACGTGCTCCTCCTTGGGCTCCCCCTGCTCCGTCATCACGTACGTGACGTCGTAGTGTGCGAAGTGCTTCTTCGCCAAGTCGAGCTGGGTGTGCTCCTCGATGCGTTGGTTGGACTCCGACTGTGCGAGGAAGGCCCGCCCGGCCCGCTTGCCGTCGGCGGTCAGGATGCGGTGGTGGTGCAGGTCGCCGATCCGGAGGGAAGCAGCCTGGCCCGACCGGGCCGTGATGCTCCGGATCGTGAAGTTCGGGTCGTGGAACCCGTCGGTCACCTCGGGCAGCCGGATACGGAACTCGGCGTACGGCTCGTTGTTGACGGCGGAAAGCCGGGCGGCGTCCTCCACCTTCACCGCGGTGATCGAGAGAGCGACGTTCTCCAGCAGCTTGTCCGGGTCGAGGAGATCGAGCTGCCGGGTCAGTTCCTTCCGGATTTTCTTGACCATGCGCGAAGCCAGCTTCTCGGCGCCGAGCACTCCCTTGGCGTCCACCACCGGACGGCGGTCGCTTTCGAAGACCCGCACCTCGATCACGGGCAGCGGTGTCTTCTCGTGAACGCTGTTCAGAGCCAGCTGGCTCGCCCGGGTCGCGATGGCCTGCAACAGGATCCGCACCGCTTGCACGTTGTCCGTGGTGAAGGGCAGCCGGTACGCCTCCTCGACCTCCTGTGCCGTGTCCACCTCGGGCGCGACGCCCTGCGGCGGAGCGATCACCTCCCGCTCCTCCGACGGGGACTCGTCCGAGAGCTGCTGTGGGAGGTCCTGCGGCGTGGAGTAGGGAACCACCTGTGTCGTGGCCGAGGTGCTCGCCACGTCGGTCTCGGGCAGCTGTTCCCCGGAGGGCGGCTGCTCTTCGACGAAGCGGCCGCCGGGCAGGCCGCTCTCGGGTACCAGACCGTGCCCGTCCAGCAGCTCGGCGATACGCCGCTTCAGCGCGTCGGGCCTGGCCTCCAGGGTGGAACGCTGCCGGGTGAGCTCCGTAACCACCGCCTTCCGGGCTTCCTGCTTCCGGTGGTCGTCGAGGATCGGCCGGACGCGGACCAGTTGCCGCGCCCAGTCCCTGTCCTCCTGGGACGGCAGGCCGTTCCCGGTGGTGCCCTGCGGCCAGGGCGTCCCGGGCGTCAGGCCATAGCTCACCAGCGCGTCATCGACGATCTTCGATGCCTGCTGGTCCGCCTCCTCCGGGCCCATGGTGGCGCGCTGCTGGGCCGCCCACCGGATGACCAGTTCCATCAGGCCCCGCAGAGGCGCGGGGTGGTCCGTGGTGTCAACGGCCGCTCGCACCTGTTCCCCGGCCCAGCGCAGATCGTCCTCCGACGGCTCCACCACGGGGACCGAGGCGCTGTGGTGCGCCGTGTACGTCAGAACGTCGCTCTCGGCGGTCAGCCACATCAGATCCCCCCACAGCTTCAGCTGCTTGGGGTCGGGCTGCAGACGTCCGAGGGGGAACAGATGGGAGTCGTAGACCCTGCCCGCTTCCGGGAGCCGGCCGTTCGCCTTCAGATACGCGAGCGTCTGCGCCTTGAGGAACCCGGGTCCGGTCAGGTGACCGGCGTTCTTGGCGAGCTCCACCTCCAGGGTGGAGCCCTTCAGCTCCTCCGGATCCCGGAGGTTCTCCACCACCCGTGCCAGGTACGCCGACCCGGCGGGGGCCACGATGAAGCTGTTGCCGAGGCGCCCTTGCAGGTACTGGTAATCGACGAGCTTCCTCAGCGGCCCCTGCGCCTGTGCGGCCTTCAACGGCGCCTGACCGGTCAGCCACCGCCCGGCGTCGCTCAGAGCGTCCCGGTATTCCGCCCAGTCCTGGAACCTCGGTGCCTGGAACGGCACCGCGTCGGGTGCCATGGACAGGCCCTCACGCGGCAGGACAACGGCACCGGGAGCGATGTCGACGTCCACGTAGACACCGCCGTGGAGCCACAGGGCCAGGTACCGCACGGCGTCCGAGGCCATGGCGTACGCACCCTTGCCGAGGGCGTACGCGTAGAGCTCCCGGGCCCGCTCCGGACCGGTCTTCGTCGTGGTCGCGGACGACTGGCCCTGCGAGGTGGACGCCTGCCCGCCGAAGAGCTCCTCGACCGGCAGGATCCGGGCCGCGCCCTTGGCCAGTTCCGTGAAGAAGTCGGCGTTGGTCCGCCGGGCATCGGCGTCGGCGATGACGGCGACCTGCCATCCGGACTCCGCTGCCTTCCGGGCCCACGCCGTGACGTTCTCCCTCGCGGACCCGCTCAGCGCCTTGGTCCCGAGCCACACCAGGTGCACGGTGCGCGCCACAGGCACGGTGTGCTGCCCGCCGGTGTCTCCCAGGTACACCTGCTGGGGGACACGGTGCACCGTCACCGTCGCACTGCGCACCTGTTCCTTGGGGAGGCCGGTGCCGTTCTTCGCCACCGGGCCGTGCGAGACGCGGAGGTGGTCCCCCGCCAGCCCGAAGAGGTTGTCCGCATGGTTCGCCAGGCGGTTCGAGACGACGGTGCGCAGTACGGTTTCCACCGCGGCCGCCCGCTGCGCCGCCGCGTCCATGGACTTGTTGCCCATGCCGGCGATCTCGATCTCCGGAGCCGGGAGTCCCGCACGACGGTTGGAGACGGTCAGTTCCACCAGCTCGGCAGCGAGTTCCTCGATCTTCTCGCGCTGTTCGCCCGACAGCTCCTTGGAGCGCTCCGCGAAGTACACGGTGTGCGTCTCCCGGCTGCCGCCGAGGCCGTCCGTGACCAGGGTGCTGGTGGGCAGCGGCATGCTCTTGGCCTGCCCGCCGCCGTCCAGCCCCGGCTGGAGGACGATCCCGTGATGCGTCAGCAGCCGGACGGCCTCCCGTCGTGCCGCGTCGTCATCGGCGAACTCGCCGCGGCGGCGGGCGATTTCCTCCCGCACGTCCTGGACGGCGCGGCGCTTGGCCTGTTGCTCCGGCTCGACCCCGATGATCACGGGGGACGGCGTCACTGTCCGGGCCCATGCCTGGTCGTCGTGGTCCGGACGGATGGGGGTCTTGGGTTCGGTCTGGGGCTCCTCCGGCTCCTCGCCCACCTGGGACACCGGAACACTCCGCCGGACGCCACCGGAACCGCGAGCGCTCAGCGGAGCCTGGCGCTCCGACTGCTCCGCCGGGGACATGGGCGTGTTCTCGGCACGTGCCGGTTGCGTGCCGGAATTCTCCTTCTGCTTCGCCACGTAGATGACGAAGTGGTCGGCGTCATGGAGTATTTGGTCGATTGTTTTGCGGGCGGACTTTTTTTCGGGATTGATGCTCGGGATCGCCTTGATGTAGGCGAGGAAGCCGGCGTCCGTGGACGGGAGATTCCCCACCTCAGGGGAGATGTCCTTGGACGGACTGACCCCGTAGGTCAATACGCTTTCTTCCTTCTTTGTGAGGTAATCCTCCCACCGCAAGGCCGTCAAGCGGCGAGCGACGACGGCTTTTTCGTTCCCCGCCTTGCTGGTCGGCCAATCCTGCATGATTTTGACGAAACCATCAGTCTTGTGGCGTGACTCCATCTTCCGCCACATTGCATACCAGGTGTTACGTCCCGCGTGCCCGACCTGTGCCTGCGAATGCACCTGCTCCGGGTCCTGCAGGAATTCGAACAGCCTGTCCGCGTACTGAACCGTACGCTGGGCCGCGTCGGGTTTGAGTCCGAGACCTCCTTCGGCGGTCGGGTGGGCCAGGTACTCCTTGAATTCGGTCACCTGGGACGGGCGTTGCAAAGTGTTCAGATCGACCGTGTGCGGGGCGGAGCCGGCCGTGCTGGGGGTGGTGAAGTACTCCTCCCACCGCAAGGCCGCCAACCGGTGGGCTCGGTGCTGTGACGTGTTCGGGGTGAACTGCGAAAGCCACTGCAGAATGTGCTTCGGCAGGACACCGTCGGGGTGCCGCGACAACATCGACGCCCACATCTTGGCGGTGGGCCTGCCGGCCCTCGGAAAAGCCTCCGAAACCGGTACTGCCGAATGCCGGTTCTGCAGGTGGTTGACAAAAGCGTTCGCCAGGTTGGCGATAGCTGAAGCCCCTGCTCTGGAGAGATCGGCCCCGCCCATCGCAAGCGGACGGGTCAGGTATGCCCGGAACCCCTCGTCTTCGGACGGGCGGACATGGCGCTGCGGTGACACATGATGTGTCATCGTCTGCCGTCCCACGGAGTCGAGGTAGGTGTCCCACCTCAAGACCGCCATGCGGCGGGTGCTGAGACTTCTCGACGTGTTGCCGTACGTCGCAGCCCAGGAACGTGCGATGTCCAGCAGACCATCGTGGCGATGCCGCCTTTCCGCCGCCTCCCACAGGGATTTCGCGATGGCGGGCGCCGACTTTCGGCCCCGGTTCGGGCGACTGCGGACGGGCTGTTCCCGATGAGGAGCCGGGTTGTCCTGCGGCTGTGCGTGTCGGTCGGCTTCCGAGGCCTCATCCATCCGGATGTCTTCGTCGTCCCCGGTGACGGACAGGCCGGGCGCGGACGGAGGTTCCTGCTCGGTCGGGGCGGTGAAGGCATCGTCGTCCGCGGGGACGGGGACGCCCAGCACCTCCGTGAGTTGCTCCCGGAGCCTGTGCAGCCTGCTGTGCAGGGCCGCATCGACCGGTTCCGTACCGGGCCGCAGCGCCGCGCCGAGCCGGTCGAGGAGGACACGGCCCCGTTCCGCCTGCTCGTGTGACGGCTCCTGGTCCACACGGAGCTTCCCGAGTGCGCGCAGGTACCGGCTCACCTCGTCGGTCAGTTCCGCCGCGGTCGGCAACGGTTCCGGCTGCGACGTGGACACCGATGCGTCCCCGCCGGTCACGGACGCCGGCGTCGCCGACACCGGGGTGAAGTCCCCGGAAGCCCCGCCGACCTGCACCGGACCGGTGGCCTCGGGAGAGTCCACGTCCATGAACGTGGGCGGTTCCTCGGCGGTGTACACCCCCGCAACGGCCTCCCGCTCCTCCGCGAGCCGCCGCTCGGCCTCCTGCTGCGCGGCGTCCTCGTCGCCACCGAACTCACCGCGTCGGGCCGTCATCTCCTCGATCACGGCGTTCACGACCGTCGGCGCCGAGGGGGGCCCGTAGATCAGGAGGCTGTGCACCAGGCCGGTGGCCCACTCCTTGTCCGGGTCGAACCGGAACTGCTGCTCCGACTCCTCGGTGATCATGGGCTGCACCGATGACTCGTCCACGGCGAGCTCGAAGTCCATGTCGAACTCGTCGAACAGTGGCGGCACCCATGTCTGGTCCATGCCCGGTTCGGTGGCCGAGGCCGGCATCGGCCCGTCGAAGATCGAGGAGGCCATCGCCTCAGCGATCTCGTCCCGGATGGCCAGGCTGTTGCTGAAGTCCAGCAGCGTGGTCATCTCGGGGCTCAGCTGCTGCGGTGCGACCGGCTCCTCGGCGACCAGCGGACCGGCGCCCGCTGCGTGCAGGGCACGGGCCCACGGCTCCAGCGCCGCTTCCAACCGCCCGATGAGGGACTGACCGGGGGAGTCCTGGCCGTACATCAGCACGGCCAGGAACGACGTGCCCAGGGCGACGGTCTCCTCCCAGTCCACAAGCTGCTCGGCGGTCAGCGCCTGCGGCTCCACGACCTCCAGCAGCATCAGCGTGGTCTCCACCTCCGAGAGCCACGTCTGCCGCCCTGCCGCGTCCGACTCCTCCGGGGCCAGGTACACGACCGGAGGCGTGGGCGAGGGCATGACGGGCTGGACCGGCAGCATCGGCGGGGACAGGAGCGCGTACGCCGGGGACACGGCCGGGGACACCGGCGGGGGCGTGAGGGAGCGCGTCGGAGACAACCGCGGGGACGTGGAGTCGCCCGTGATCTCCATCGGTGCTTCCCCGGTCACCGCGGGCGTCTGCTCGGCGGTACCGGTCGGGGCGGGCGAAACTCGCCGGTCGCCCTCCGACTGCCTGCTGGTCGCGGTGCGCAGTGGCCGGGCAGGCGCGGCCGGGGTGCTCATCGGGATCGTGAACTCGGGGTGCTTGCCGAGGAACTTCAGGAAGGAGGTGACCCGAAGCTGCTGGGACCTGCGGGTCGCCACGCTCAGAGGCTTCTGGTTCTTCCCCATATTCTTCAGCGCTTCGTCGAACTCGTTGTCGTCCGACGGCCTCAGCTCACCTTGCTGCAGAGGATGCGCATTCCCTGACCTCTTGCTGCTGAGGTACTCCTCCCATACCTCGAACGCCCTCGCGCAATCCTCCTGGCGCCGCCATGACTTGATGTAGTCGGGGTCGTTGAGCCACGTCGACACCGCTGTCACCAGCGGCGTGTCATTGCCGTACCACTGTTCCAGCCTGTCGAGGAGCCATGTGGCTCGCGGATGCATCGGGCTGTACGGGGGAGGGCCGGCCGGGGCCTCGCGGCGAACCCTCCACTCCGGCTTCCTGCGGGACCCTGCCGCGGAGGAGCTCGGAGCCGTCACGGCGGGGCGCGGCTGCGTCTGGTAGATGCGCTGGTGTGTCGGGGGGGCAGAACGGAGCGGTACCGGTGGCAGGCTCGCCACGCCCTCGGGCAGAGCACGGTGGAAGGCGTACAGCAGGCTCGCCCCGACCCTTACGTCGGACGTGACGTCAGGCGTGTCTGCCGCATCGGGCGCACGGGTGGCGATGGCCTCCAGGTGCGTGAGGTACCGGGCCAGCTCGTCGGCGGGATCGCCCGAGCTCGTGATGTCGGCCCTTGCCAGTTGCCACCACGCCTCCGCCACAGTGCCTGCCTGGCTGAGGCTCTGCCGCGACTCCAGGAACCCGTTCACGAACGTGACCACGGGGTGAACGATGCCGTGGACACGCGCCATCTTCTTGATCAGGGGGTGGTGGACGGTCTCCGTGGTGCCGTTGTCCTGTGCGGACGTCGTCACGACCACCGTGTCCGCCGGGATACGGGTCAGTACGTCGTTGATCCGCCGGGTGAGCCTCGCCCTGATGTCGGTCCCCTGGTCGTGGGACGCCCGCCACAGGTCACGCCGCCGCCGGCGCAGCCCGCTCACCAGCTCGTGGCCGGGCGACGGCGGATGGCCCGCGGCGAGTTCCTCCTCCACTTCCGAGAGGTGGTGGTCCAGCGCCTGGGTCCATCCGGTCCAGGCGTTGTACGCGGGGTTCCGGCGCAACGTCGGGCGGATGTGGTCGGCCACGGGGACGAGCGGCTCCATCGTTTCCAGCATGGTCAGCAGCCGGGTGCGCATCGCTTCGTCGACGTTGCCGGCGCGCACCTGGTCGTCGAGGTCGGCCAGGAGCGACCAGCCCCTCGTCAGATCCGCGACGGTGAAGGCCCCGCTGACGTTGCCGTCCGGCATCGCCTGTACGTATGCGTCGACTTCGTGGACGACCATACTGGCGGCCGTCAGCGCGTCGAGCTCTTCCATGCTCAAGGGCTCGGCAGGCTGCACGGTGCTCCCCGCCGTGCCGGACGAGCCCGCGGCGAACAGCTCCTCCTCGACCTGCTGGTTCCCCGTGAGGGGCGTCGAGGGCGCACCGCCGCGCAGGCCGGCCTCGGAGATCGGCAGGCCGCGCTCCTTGAGGAGTTGACGGCCGTACTCCGTGGCCTGCTTGTCGTCGCTGAACTGCTGCCGCCGTTCTGCGACGTCCTTGTAGACCTGCTGGATCCGATCGCGTATCGCGCGGCTTTCGTCGGTGTCCGCGATGACCAAGCCGACGGGTACGACCTGCCGGGCCCACTCCTCGTCCGAGGACAGCTGGGCTCCGTTGCCGTTGTCCGTCGCGGACACCGGATCCGGGGCGTCCGTCGATTCCGCGTTCGGGACGGATGTCGCCCTCCGGCCCGCTTCGGCATCGGTCAGGGTCGGGTACACCGGCTCGGTCGCCACCTGATCGGAGGTTCCCGTGACGTCGAAATCCCACTGCGTGAACGCGGCGGGGGGCTCGGGTTCGTCGAGAACGAAGTCGCCGGATTGCCCGGGTATCTCGGTCGTCCAGGCCGAGGTGTCCGTGATGTTCGTGAACGTGCCGGTCTCGAAGGGCAGTCCGGTGTCTGGACCGATGCGGGTCGGGAATACCTCTGCGAATCCGGCCGGAGGTGCGGGAAGTTCTTCCGTTTCGAAGGTGGTGAATTCGGTGGGGGGCGCGGGAATGTCGTCTGTTTCGAAGGCGGTGAATCCGGCCGGCGGTGCCGGGGTTTCATCTGTTTCGATCGTGGTGAACCAGCCCGACGGCGCGGGGGGCATGTTGGTCGAGAAGAATCCGGCCGGCGGTTGGGGGATGTCCTCCGGTTCGATGGTGATGAATTCGGAAACCGCCTCGAAGATGCTGTCCGTTTCGGTGGTGGTGAATTCAGAATCGGAATCGGAGATATCGTCCGATTCGATCAGTGAATATTCCTTGGTGAAGGTCGGGAGATCGGCGGACGACATGGGGTCGGCGATGGAGTCGCCGAGCATGTCGTCCCACATCGGGAGAAGCTCGTCGAAGACCTTTTTGGCCAGCTTGTCTGTCTCCTCCGACAGGTCTTGGAGGCTTACCGGCGAGGTGGCCTTGGACCTGACCTCCTCCGGCAGCTTGAGAAGCAGCTTGTGCACCTTTTGGATCCGGCCGGCGACCGAGACGCCCAGCTCACGGGTGCGTCGCAGTGCGGGCTGGGTGGCCGTGGACACGCCCTGGGTGTCTTGCGCGATGGCCTTCGGCTCCCCGTGGAGGAGGGCGTCGACCTTCGGCCTCAGTTCCTCCCACTGCTGGTTGACGGCTTCTTCGAAGGTCTCCGGCTTCTTGCCGGGGTTCTCGGCCGCCTTCCGCTTGGCGAATCCTTCAGGACCCGTCTTCAGCAACTTCACCAGTTTGCCGAAACGCGCCTTGAAATCACCGTAATCGGGGTGCGCGGTATAGATCCATGACGTGGGGCGGAAAAGCTTCCATTCGCCTTCCTTCTGTGCCACCTCGTCGTAACCCAGCGCCAGGGAGGTGCCGGCGGAACGTGCTTCCTTGGAGCCCGCGGCGGTTACCTCCGTGGTCCCCGCCCAGACCTCCAGGCCGGCCATGTCCGCCGCTTCCTGAGCGGTGGTCACCCCCGTCTGATCTTCCGCACCTGCCTGGCAGACGAGGAGAACGATTTGGGGCAGCGGCTCCCGCCTTTCCTTTGACTTCGGTGCCGACTGTGAATCCACCAGGTTCTGGAGACTCGGCCGGTTCTTCAGGGCCGTACCCAGCGTCGCACCGGACCCGGTGTAATCCTTTTCCTTGCCGCCGTGGTCGATCACCAACTCGATGTCATTGGGGGCACCGTGCGTCATGGCCATGTACAGACGACGGGTCATCTGCCATGGAATGGTCCCCCAGGAGAGCATCGGCGTCTGCTCGCTGTCGAGCAGCACCGATTCCTGATCGTCGCCGGACTTCTTCCGCGGCGCGTGCAGGAAGTGCGGAAACGACAGATCGATCAGCGTGTTGAGGTCGATGTGGCTGTCGATCTCGGCAGTGCGGTGGAAGACCCGCCCGATGCGGTAGCCGGGCGAACCGCCGATGCCCTTGGTGACGATGAGCCGTCGGCTGACGAGGTCACTGATCTTGAACAGGGCCAGATTCGTCGGGTCCCACTTTTCGCGCCCCGGCGACAGCCCCAGTGGAAGACTCGGATCGAGGTAGGCGTCGCTCGTGTGGGGAAGACGGAGCCTGACCTCGGTGCGGACCTTGTCCTTCGGATGGTTGTCGTCCTGGGACGGCTTCACCGCGACGACCTGCAGAGCCGCCGCGTTCAGTGCCGCCTCTCCCTCCTCCGTGGCCTGCTCACACGCTGCCGTCAGGTACTTCTGGAGCTGCTCGACGGTCTCGGCGGCCAGCTCCCCGGCGGTGCGCGTCTCGACGTCCGCGTCCTCCGGTGCGGGAACGGTGCCAAAGACCCGCACTTCGGCGACGGGCGATGGCGTTCCGTTCCTCCGGGTGTCGCGGTACAGATACGCCATGCGCGACGCGATCTCCCGGAGCTTCCGCCGGGCCGTCCGATCCGTGGGGTAGGGCACCGTGTAGGGCTCCTGCACGTCCGGCGAGACCGGTTTCGTCTGCACAGGCACCGACTGCGTGAGGTCCTGCTCCTGGGAGTCGGCCGGCGCGTTCGTCATGGCCGTGGTGTCCGGGGCGGTGAGGGGCTCCTGCCCGGGGTCCTCCTGCTCCTGCTCCTGCGCCTGCTCCTGGGCCTGCTCCCGCTCCGGAGCCTCCGCCTGCTCCGGAGCTTCCTCCGTCTTCGGGTCCTCCAGCGGGGCGGACTTGTCCCACGGGAGCGCGACCGTCACCGGTGTCATGCCCTGGTGCGTGCCCAGCAGCTCGTCGCCCTTGAAGTACCAGAAGGTCACCCGCACCGAACCGTTGCGGATCTCCTGCGGCTGAGGCGTCTTGGTGCCCATGAAGACGCGGCCGGACTCGTTCTGGGTGCCGCCGACGCGGGAGGTGGTACCGGCGCTCGCGTTGCCGGTGACCCGCACGGCATCCACTCCGGGCGCGCCGGCCGAGCCGCCGAGCAGGGCCTGGCCCGACCGCTGCTCGATGTGGTGGTGGGCCGTGCCGAACCGGTGTCCGGCCTCGGTGGCCTGCGCCACCTCGGCCTTCTCGTCGATCCGGCCGAGAAGCAGCGGCTCGGGCAGATCGATGGTGGCCGTCACCCGGATCTGCTCGCCCCCCTCCTTCCACAGGTCCACACCCGGCGCCTTGCGCGCGTCCTGCGGCGTCCCCTCCACGGAGGCCATCTGCACGAGCCGCGTCATGAACTGCGCGTGGCTGAAGTACAGCTCCGCCTGCTTGCCCCAGGTGGTGGTGCCGGACTTCTTGTTCCATTTGCCGGTGTACTCGGTGCCCCCGGCCGTCAGCATCTGGTGGACGCCGCCGATGGAGTCGAGGCTGCGGATCACCCAGTCGCGGGTGGGCCGCACCGACTTGAGGAGGTGCCCGGCCAACGTCGGCACGTCCTCCGTCAGGAAGGTGAAGTCGAGCTCCACTCCGCCGATCGCCCGGCCGTGCCCCGCCGTGATCAGGGAGCCCCGCCGCTCGAACATCTTGCGCTGGGTATCGGGGTCGCCGAGCAGCTGCTGCGGCTGGGACGACCCACCAGGGCGGAGCTTCCGCAGTACCTTCCGTAGCCCGTCGAGCGGCAGCCGGAAGCCGGTCCGGGCCGGCTGCGGCGTCGGCGGCGTGGGGGTGAACGCGACGGGTTTCCGCAGCTGGTTCCTGAGCTCTTCGGCCTCCTGCTCCGCCTTCCGGCGCAGCTCGGGGTTGTGCTCCGCCGTCCGGAGCAGTTCGGCGTTCCGCTCCGCCTTCCGGAGCAGCTCGGCGATCTCCTCCGGCGTCAGCGGCGGCTGCTGCATCTGGAGGTTGCCCAGCGCCTCCTCGATGCGGTGGGCCTTGTGGCGCTGTACGGCGCGGAGCGCCCTGCGGTGCAGCCCGGTCTTCGTCGACTGCATCGTGAAGTACAGAACGACCTGACCGCGGTGGCTTGCCGACGCCACCTTGCTCTTGGTGGTCCTGGTGGTCTTTCCGGTGGTGCCGGCCGTGGAGTTCACGTCCTTGCCACTCGACCTGGCGGCACTCATGCCGGCCACCATGTTGGCGCCGGCCGTGACCGGGATACTGGCGCTGAGCCCGAGGCTGTGGCCGGTGGAGGTGCCACCGGCGGCGGCGGACACACCGTCCGAGAAGCCCACGCCGAAGGTGCGTTCGGCGCCGGCGGTGAACTCGGTCTCGCCGGTCTGCGTCCCCGCCTTCGCGGTCTTCTTCGCCGTGGTCTTCTCCGCGCCCTCCGGCGTGGTCCCGGCCTTCTCCTCCACCTCCTCTTCCTCGACGGACTTCACACCGGCGGTGACGAGGACGAGGCCGCCCTTGACCTCGACGCGCAGCGGTTCGTCCGCCAGCATCCCGCGGAGGCGCCGCGTGAGCGTGTCGGTGGGCAGCTCGGCCACCAACTGCTGCTTGACCGTCGGCCAGTCCCGGCCGAAGACGCGCTTGCCCTGGCCGTCGAGCGCGCCGAGCAGGGTGAACATGTCCTTGACCGACGCCGGCAGCGTGACGTGCTGGACGATGTCGGTGTCCCCGAGGCGGCCCGAGAGCTTGATGCGCTCGGGCACGCCGATACGGGACCACTTGGGTGCGTACGCCGGAGTGCCGTCGGCGAGGGTGACCTCGCGCGACGGGAAGGCGAAGACCGCCGCGGCGTCGGCCTCGACCTCGATCTCCGTCGGGCCTGCGGGCTTCTTCTCCTTCGGGCCCTGCTCCGTGGTGCCGGTCGCCGTGGGGGCGGTGGCCTGCGGGGCGGCGACCGTGGTCCCGGTGGGCGCGGACGACGTCGCCGGAACCGCGTCCTGCTGCTCCTGCTGTTCCTGTTCCGGCTGCTGCGTCTGCTTCTCCGGGTGGAACCTCCACCACTTCACCGAGAAGCGGAACGAGATCGTCCCGCCGAACAGGTCGTGCGGCTCGGTGGTCTTGCCCTTGGCCATCGATGCGCCGCCCGAGTCCAGGGCGTGGCCGACGCTGGTGTCCTTGGTGCGGTTGTTGGCGTACTGCACCGTGAGGACCGGGGGCTTGATGACCGTGTCCCGCAGGAACTGGGTCCGTTCGCGGTCGTCCTCCATGAGACCGGTGCCGGCCGACTGGTCGGTGCCGGTCTCCGTTTCGAACTTCTCGACGTGGTCCCGGTGGAGCATGCCGCTGACCTTGACGTCGGTCAGGGCAACCTCGGCGGCGATGCCACCGGCCTGCACCGTGATCGTTTCCAGCGCGTCCGGGCGCAGGCTGAGCTGCGGGATGCGGGGCCGCAGCGTCAGCAGGTTGAGGCGGACCGCCAGCTGTTCCTCGGCCTCGGGCCAGTGCGGGCCGAAGACCTGCTCCAGTTCCTCGCGCAGTGCCACCAGCGGCCACCGGCCGCTCTTCAGGCTCAGCACGTGGTCGGTCGGTGCCAGCACCTCACCCTGGGTGACCCGACGCGGCGGGTACACCACCCGGGTCTTCGCGGCGCCCGTCTGTTCCTGGGCGTTCTTCTGCTGCTGGGCGTCCGCCTGCTCCTGCGCGTTCTTCTGCTCCTGCTCCTGCTGCTTCTTCGCCGCCGCCTTTCCGCTTTCGCGGGTGAACACGTACGTGCCCTCGACCGGCGTGCACAGCGCCTTCGGGATCGCGACGATGAACGGCAGCGTGGCGACCTCGTTGCCCAGAGCCGCCTCGACCTCCTGCCCGTTGTCGTCGGTGACCTTGAACGTCACGGTGGCCTCGCCGGCGAACACCACCATCGGCTCGCGGTACTTGACGCTGTTGACGCTCTTGGCCTGCGTGGCGGCCCGGTCACCCGTACGGCTGCGGAGGGACTGGCCGACGCCCGCGGTGCCCTCCAGGTAGCTCTTGCTCGGCAGGCTCGCGTGGCCGCCGCCGAACACCTGCCAGCCGCCCTCGCGCCACACCAGGTGACGCTGCGCGGTGCTGGTACCGGTCTCGCTCAGGAGGTTGAGGTCGGCGGAGTTGACCGTCCGCAGGTAGCGCAGCGTCTGGACCGCGCCGCCCGCCGCCGAGATGATCCGGTGCTTCTTGCCGTCGGCGGTCCCCAGCGACGTGCTGTTCAGCTTTCCGCCGCGGGTGAGCCAGCCCAGCTCGCTCCCGAACCGCTCGATACGGAAGCTGCTGTGGGCGATGGCCCGGACCTCCTGGGCCTCCTCCTCGGTGAAGATCGCGTCGACGATGGCGTCGATCCGCTGACGGATCGACATCGGCGCCTTCGTCGGCTGCTGCGCGCGGGTGGTCTCCTGGACCAGCTGGAAGTCACCGCCGGCGAACACGGAGTGGACCACGGCGGTGTCGGGCAGACCGCTCTGCCCCGGCGTGATGCGCCACACCGAGTGCGGCGGCATGTAGCTCTGGTGCCCCTCCGGGAACTGCGAGGGCGCCAGGATCCGCGGCGACGGCGCCGGCCGGTCCTGCCCCTGGAGGGAGGTCTCGATCATCTGCCGCGCCCAGTCGGTCAGGAACACCGTGGGCTCGTCGGCCTTTTCGGTCTCCGAGGTCTCGGAGAGGGAACGGAACCCGAGCGTGGTGTAGGCGACCGTGGTCTGCTGCGCCGGCTTCTCCTGGACCTCCGTGGTCCGCCGGGCCT
Source organism: Streptomyces sp. NPDC059080 (assembly GCF_042739975.1). Classification (NCBI taxonomy): domain Bacteria; kingdom Bacillati; phylum Actinomycetota; class Actinomycetes; order Kitasatosporales; family Streptomycetaceae; genus Streptomyces; species Streptomyces sp. NPDC059080. The sequence goes on along the minus strand of NZ_JBHYGX010000002.1, from coordinate 202,272 downwards.
CCTGGACCTGATGGGTCTCCTGGGACTGCCCGGTCTTCTGGACGTTCTGGGCGGGCCGGTCGACGGCGGACGCGTGGTCCGGCTCGTTCTTCGCGCCGGTGCCCCGGACGAACTCGACGCGGAGGAACGCCACACCGTCGAAGAGCGAACCCGGCACCTTGGTCTTGGTGGCGGTGCCGGTACGGGCGGACTGGGACGAGAGGACGACGTCGTCGGTGCCGACCGTCGCGCGGCCCTGGCCGACGACCTTGAACGGCACGTTCTCAAGCCCCGCCATCTGGCCGCGGGCCGCGTAGGTCGACCCGGAGCCCTTCGATGACACCTCGGTGACCGTGCGGGTCACGTCGGTGCCGACGTTGAACTCGGTCTCCACGGTGTCGTGGAGGTGCCGCATCGCCGCGACCTCGGTCGAGAGCAGCACCGACCCCAGACCGTCCGTCAGGTCGATCTGCAGCGGTTCGCCGTTCATCGTCGCGGTGAGCTGCTCGTGCAGCAGACCGAAGTCGACACGGGTCAGCAGCTGCGTCCGTACCTGCTTCCAGCCGTCGTCGCCGAAGACCTGCTTGCCGATGTCCTCGACGGAGGGGCTGCCGGCGACCTTCTGCTGGAGCAGGTCCTCCACGCCGTGCAGCCGGTTGCCCTCCAGGCCGGCGGCGTACACGTCCACGACGACATCGGTGGCGCCGATGGCGCGCAGCTCCCGCGTGCGCACGGCGGGCAGCCGCGGAACGCTCACCTCGGTCTTCTTCTTGTCGGTCGGGCCCCACTTCATGGGGATGTGACCGGTCAGGTCCCAGGCGGCGGCGGAGTGCTGGCCCGAGTCCCAGGACGGAATGAGCAGCGTCGTGGGAAGTCCGACGACGAACGGCGTGGAATCCTTCTTCTCCTCCTGCTGCTCCGGCGCCTTTGCGGCCTCGGCCCGCGGGGTCTGGACGGACGTGGTGGCGGGCGGCTGCGTCTGCTGCTGCGCGGTGCCGGCCTGCGGGTCCTGGACGGACAGCGACGCGCCCTTGCCGAGGATCTTGCCGATGCCGGTGGGGGTCACCTCGGAGAAGTCGAGGGTGAACTCGGCGACGGTACGTACCCGCATCGCCTCGGTCGGGGTCTTGGCGCGCGCGAACATCCGGCCCAGCTGTTCGTTGCCCTCACCGTCGGAGCGCTGGAGCTGCCTGCCCGTGGAGAAGTCGAAACGGCCCCCCGGCAGTTGGATGCGCAGGGCGGCGCCGTAGCCGAAGTTCCAGCCTTCCTCGTCCAGGTAACCGGCGCCGGAGGCGGACTCCGCGCCGTTCTCGAACTCGACCTTGGGCACGATCCCGGTCGTCACCGCGTCGCGGAACGACACACCGACCGCGATCTCACCGCTCCAGCCCGGGACGTCGATCGGCACCCACCGCTTGCCGCCGCGGCTCATGCCGGACAGCCAGGGCTTGATCTCCTCCGTGCCGAGGTAGTGGAGCATCTGCTGCCGTGCCTGCGCGGCAGCCTCCTCGCCGAGTGCCGCGCGCAGCGCCGGCATCACGGCCTCGACCAACTGGTCCTCGGACGTGCCGAGTTCCTCGACGTAGTCCCCGGCGCTCAGCTGCCCCATGGCCAGCCGCGCGGGCGGCGCCGGGAGCTGCGGCGCGGGGGCGGGCTCCTGCGTGGCCGCCGTCGGCGCCTTGTCCGATGTGGTGGCCGAAGAACTCTCCGCGGTCTTCTGGTCGTCCGTCGTCCCGGGCTTCTCCTCGGCCTGCTGGGATGCCGGTTCCGGTTCCGGTGCCGTGGCGAGGTAGTGGTCCTGGCCTTCGGCCAGTCGGACATGGACGAGGCGGACCGGTCGCTGGTTGGTGCCGAGGCCGTGCCAGGTGCCGTTCCTCGGGTGGAGGACGGAGACGGCGAGTTCCGGGAACTCCAGCGAGAACAGCAGCGGGACGAGGTCACCGCCGAGGGAGTCGTAGTGCCCCTTGGTGACGATGTCCTTGCTGATGCGGTCGGCGATGCCGGAGTGGTTCACCGCCTCCTTCCACGAGGCGATGTTCAGCGAGCCGTTCTGCACGTTCTCGCGCACGGCGTCCGGCACGTCTTCCCGGGCGAGGTAGCTCTTGAGGAGGTTCAGGAGTTCCTGTTCCCCCGGGGACAGCGTGGCCTCCTGGGGGTGCTCGCTCACCTGGGACGCCTCGTGCGGCGTGCTGTTCCGGACACCGGCCCGGTACAGATCGGAGAGCGGCGCGGCCACCTGCATCCAGAAGGACTCGTGGTCGGAGGATGCGCGCAGCGTGTCGAACCGGTCGGCGAGCAGCCGACGCAGCTGCTCGACGTCGTGCACGGGCAGCTCATCGGCTCGGTCGTGTGCCACGAGGGTGGCGAGAACGGCGTGGAAGAAGCAGTCACCGTCGGCTCGCGTGGCAACGGGCTGGAGCTTCTCCTGCGTCAGCCCGGGGGCCTGCTGGTCGTCCACCCGCTGCCCGGTCCACGGGTTGCGGGTCACCTGACGGTCCGGGTCGCTCTTCCCGGACTGCTCCTCGGACTGCTCCTCGGACGGGTGCTCGCTCTCCTCCTTCTCCGGCTTCTCCTGCTGTTCCTGGGCCTCGTCCCCGCTTCCGGCGCTCTCCTGCGACTCGGGCTCCGGGAGGGGGTCGGTCTGAGCCGGGGTGCTCCGGGCCTCGGTGTGCTGCTCCTGGTCGTCGGAGTGGTGGGAGGAGGCGTTCTCCGCATCGCTCCTGCCGGTCCGGCCCTTGTCGTCGGTTTCCTGGTGCCCGTCCGTTTCCACCACCGGCGGCGCGGCGGCCGTGAGCTGCACGAGGCCGTTGAAGGTGGCGCCCCAGGTGAGCTGGTACCCGCGGGTGAGCGGGTCGCGGTCCAACTCCGGCTGGACGTAGGTCTCGACGAAGGCGTCGCGGGTCATGGTGGTGCCGAAGGCCACGATGTCCTCGTCGGAGCCCTCCAGGGGCCGGGCCTGCCAGACCAGGGTGGTGTCCTGCTCCTCCACCTGCTGGGCGTGGAGGAGTTCGAGCAGCAGCTCATCCTCGGGGCCGTTCGCCCGCCGCGGCGGCACATACCAGCCGGAGGGTGTACGGATCGCGTGCGGGTTCCCCGTGTCGAGGCTGCCGAGGTTCCTCAGCATGCCCACCGGGGTCAGGCCGATCTGCACCAGATCGCGGACGAGGAAGGCGACGTCGTAGGCGCCGCTGGACCAGCCGAAGGGGCCGAGGACGCTGCGGGTCTCGATCCTGATGCGGACCAGCACATCGGTGGGACCGAACAGGTGGAGGTAGGTGTCCGTCGCCGTGCCCTCGACGCGGTTCATGTTCCAGCCGCCGGTGCCGGTGGTCAGGCTCGTGGACTGCGACGGGGACAGGCCCCCGCTCGCGCCGCCCGACAGCTCGCCGTGCAGCGGGTGCGCCGGTTCGGCGGACGCACCGGTGGCGTTGCTCCGGCTCCCGCTCGTGGAGAAGCTGTGGTGCTGCGAGCCGTACTCACTGCGCTCGACGGTCACCGGGCGGGCCGACCGGAAGGTGCCGGCCTCGACCGGGAGGAACGAGACGAGGACCTTGCCGAGCGTGTTCGTGAAGAACTCGTCCACCGTCAGGAGGTCGACCGGCACCTCGGTGGGGACCCCCGTCATCCCGTGCTCGATCAGATGCCGGTTCAGGACGTTGGCGTTGATGATCTTGTGCAGCGCGCCCTGTGCGGACGTGCCGCGTCCCGCGAGGCCCGCCAGCGGGCCGACGGTGGTCGCGTTGTGGAGGAACGTGCCGAAGAGCGCACCCAGCGGCTCCGGGTTCACCAGAAGCACGGCGTGCTTCAGGGCCAGGTCCTCGGCGCCGATGGAGTAGTTGACCTCGGGGCGCCACGTGGCGGGGAACTGCTGCGTGACGGCCGGCACGGCCCGCTGAACCGCGCCGTTTTCCTGGGTCTGCTGGGAGACGTCGGCCTGTTCCGCCGTCGGCAGGTCCTTCAGCTCCGAGACCGCGACCACCACTTCTTCGGTCAGCTTGACCTCGCGGACCTCGGGCCGGTGCGTGGTGGGCTGAACGAGCGAGGCCAGCGGACGGGCGGGCGCCAGGGCCTGCGAGAGGCGGACGGTGTCCACGACGGAGATCTTCAGCACGTCCTCCACCGTGTAGGAGACCAGGGGCCCGTCGAGGGTGAGGGCGTCGTGGCGGCGCGAGGCCAGGCTGTGCGCGGCGGACTGCGCCGTCGACGTGCCGCGGGTGAAGGACGAGGCGGACTCGGAGACGGCCAGGCCGAACGTGTGGCTCTTTCCCTGCGACTTCTTGTGCGCCACCTCCGAACGGGCGTTGGACTGGATGTACTTGCTCAGCGTGCCTTCGAAGGGCTGGCCGTGCTGCTTCGCGACGGTGCCGCGCTTCAGACGCAGGAGGATCTGCGTCTGGTGCCGGAAGCCGGGGCCGCCCGAGGACAGCGGCTGCAGGACCACACCCGCGCCGCGCAGGGCGTCCGTCATGCTGACCAGGGAGGCCGGGTCGAGCAGGATGTCCAGGGAGCCGGCCAGGGTGTTGCCCGGCAACTCCAGCTGCCACAGCGGGTTCTTGCTGCCCGGCGCGTGGCTCTCCAGCAGCGCGTTCAGCTCGTGAAGGATCTGCTTGTGCAGCACTTCCGCGGCGCTCGACGCCAGCCGCAGCGTGTCGGTGACGGCGGTGAGCGGCAGGTCGCGCGAGCGCAGCGTGCCCGGGACGGTGGTGCGGGGGGGCGTGGTCGTGACCGCGCCGGAGCCGGACGTCTGCGGCGCGGAGGTCACCGGCCGGTGCTGCCGCAGGAAGCGGATGCCGTCCTCGATCACGAGCCGGGTGACCGGAGCCGGCGTCCGCTCCTCCGTCGTGCCCGTCCGCTCCTCGCCGGTCCCCTCGGTGCCGGTGTTCTCGACGAGCTTCCGCTTCCACGTGCCCAGCTGGTTGACGTCCTCCCGGACGACGGTGACCTTCCAGGTGACGGTCCCGGACTGGAGGGAGAACGGCACGTCGTTGCGGAGGACGAAGTGGCCCGGGTTGACGTTCAGGACGTGGGAGTGGCTGCGGCCACGGCTGTCGCTCACCGACGTGGTGAAGGAGCCGCCGCCGGCCAGGGCGCCCGAACCGCCGCTGATGCCCGTGGTGTGGCTGCGGTTGCGGAAGAAGTTGCCGGTGGTCACGGAATGCCCGCTGGTGAACCCGGTCGAGTTCTCATGGGCGTTCATCACGTTGAGCAGCAGGGTGCCGGGCCGGCTCGGCGCGACCTGGGTGACGTCCGCCTCAAGCGCCAGCCGGAACCGCTGGTTGGTGAACGTCCCGTCGAGGATGAACCCGCCGGCCGTCGAGTGCGACGCGGTGTTCAGGACGGCGACGAGCTGGTCGGTGCTGACCATCGCCTGCGCCTGGAGTGCCGCGATCGCCTCCGGGACCTGGAGCTGCTCGTGCAGCACATCGGCGATGAGGCCGCGCACGCGGGATACGCCCGACGCGTCGATGACCCGGTCGCGGTGGGTGAGCGTGGTGGTGTCGTCTCCTTCCACCGTGACGGGCTCGGTCGGCGCCGTCGCGGTCTGCTCCTGAGCGGGCCAGGTGGGGGCCAGCCAGCGGGCCTCGCCCTTGAGGGGCCGGCCGGTGTGGCTCTGCGGTTCGGCGGGGACGCGGACGTACGCGCCGTTCCACTTCGCCCAGCTGTTGCCCACCGCCCGCTCGGCCCGGTTGATCACGCCCTGCGGCTTCAGACGGTGCACCGTGACGGACGGCGTCAGCACCGTCTTGTACGTGTACAGCACGTTCTCGTTCGCGTCGGACGGCGGCCGCATGTGGCCGTTCAGCCGGTACGTGTAGTACGAGTTCGTGTGCTGCCTGCCGTCGGTGCGTGACATGGACAGGCCGAAGGCGTAGCTCCCCGCTGCCACCGAGCCCAGGCTCATGCCGACGGTGCTGCTCAGCGAGACCGTGGCGCTGCTCGACACGGACGTGCCGGCGTCGTACATCGCGGCGGGCAGGTGGTCGAAGCCGGTCATCGGCATGCGCTTGCCGGCGACGGGACGGATCGTGCTGGTACCGGGCACGGCGACCCGCTCGCCCCGCACCTGGAAGACCACGACCTCCACGGAGTTGTCCGGGAGCCGCCGGGTCAGCGTCTGGGTCAGGCCGCTGTCCGAGAACAGCTCCGTCATCTGGCTGTTCAGCGACTCGGGGTGGAAGTGGGTGTCCATGAAGGCGGACCGGTCCGCCACTTCCTCCGGGCTCCATCCCTGGATGCCGGCGCGCTTCTCCGCCTCCCGCAGGGAGTGCACCAGCGCGTTGCGCACACCCCCGGCGCCGGCCAGCCCGGCGGGGGCGAACAGTCCGAGCGGTCCGGTCGGGGTGGTCAGCTCCGTCGGCGGCTCGGGCAGCGGCTCGGTCTGCTCCTCGGGCCGGGTGACGGTCAGTTCCTGGGCGCCCGGGGCGGTGTGCAGGGCGAACGGGTCGATCTGCCCGATCTGCTGCGGCTGTGCCTTCACCGCGCCGACGATCCGGTCGACGGCCGTGCGGAAGTCCGCGGCCTGCTGCTTGGGGATGCGCACCACGACATGGATGTCCGCGGAGTGGTCCCGGCCGACCTGGTGGAGCACCTCGGAGGCCATCTTGAGCCGGACGACCAGGTGGAACGGCACGGTGTCGTCGTGGTTCCGCAGCGTCTGCCAGCGGCCACCGCCGACGTCGTAGAACGTGGAGGCGCCCGCGCTGGTGCTCGCGCCGAAGCTGACCGAGCCCTTACCGGTGAGGGCCGACCCCTGGGTGTTCGGCGCCAGGGCGACACCGACGCCGAGCGAACGGCTGCTGCCGGTGCTGCTGTTGCCGCCGCGCAGCGCGAGCTTGCGGGAGTTGAGGGTGGTGGGGATCTCCGTCGGGTCGCCCATCTGCTCGGCGGAGAGGACCAGCCCGCGCAGGGTCAGCAGCAGGGCGTCGCCGTTGGCCATCCGGAACGGCGGCAGCTTCGTCTCCCCGCCCATGATCCGCATGAAGTCCGCCATGACGGTCATCTCGCTCAGGCGGTGGTGCACGTACTCGTGCAGTGCGGTGCCCGGGTTGGCCTCCAGGTGCGCGCGGAACAGCGCGTCGTGGACGTCTTCGAGGCCACCGATCTGCTGCACCACCGGGAAGGCGCGCAGCAACTCGTCACTGAGCAGCGCGTAGGCGGACTCCGGCGTGCCCTCGGGAAGCTTCTCGCTCTGCCAGGTGGCGCGCGGCATGTTCGCCACCCACGTGGTCAGCTCGGTCGGGAAGGCCACGACGAGCTCGCCCGGGGCCTCGGACATCGTGGCGGTGGCGCGCTGCGGCCTGACCGTCACCTGGAGCTTGACGCCGGTGAAGGCGAAGTACGTCAGCTCACCCTTCAGGACCACCGACGGGTTGGCGTACATCAGATCCATCGTGCTGTAGCCCTCGCCGCGGGAGGACTTCATGCCGATACCGATCTGGGGGGACACGCCCACCGGCGACACGGCGGCGGTGACCTTGCCGGAGTCGCCGAGGCTGACGCCGGTGGAAGAGGAGACGCCCGTGCTGCTGGAGACGTACTTCTGGGTGTACGCCTCCTGGTTACCGATGTTCTTCTGACCGCGCGGCCGGGTCCGCTCGCCGAACGGCCGGTACTGGTCCTCGATCACCTTCGCGTGGTCGCGGTCGACGCCGCGCAGCGCCACGTGGACGGTGTACTTCTCACCCTTCCGGGCCAGCTCCAGCGTCAGCCCGGCGCCCAGCAGCCGCTGCGCGAAGCCTCGCGGGCGGTACACGGACACGAGCCGGTGGACCTCGGAGCGTACGGCCGCCGGGACCCAGCTCGGGACTGTCGGCGACAGCAGACCGGCGACGGCGTCGGCGATCGTGTCGTACGTGTCCAGGCTCCGGGGCCCGGTCGCGGCGTGCTGAGTGTCCTTCGCCGGGTCGTGCGGCTGCGGCAGCTTGTCGAACCGGAGGCCGCCCAGCGAGATCGCGGTGCCGAACACGCCCATCGGGAACCGGCGTCCGCCGTGGGCGAAGCCCTGCGGCAGCTGCGGAATCGGATCGGTCGCCACGGTGCTGCCCGTCTCGGACACCGTGTCCGACTCCTCGACGGCTTCGAGGGTGGACTGCGGCGGCAGCTCCTCGTCGACGAAGAGCTGCGTCGTGGTGCCGCTCGGCGTCTCCACGACGAGGCGGGGCAGCGTGGTGCCGCTCGGCGTCTCCACGACGAGGCGGGGCGGCGTGGTGTGCGGGTCGGCGAGCGTGTCCATGATCTCGGACAGCAGACCGGAGAAGTCGTCCGCGCCCTCGCCCAGGGCGAGCAGGGCGGCGGACGGCCTGAGCATCTTGCCGTCCTTCTTCAGATCGATGCTGAAGACCGTGTCCGGCTCGGGGGGGAGCGGCAGCTGGTCCGCCGGGTACCGGGTGCTGTCCCCGTACGAGGTCCAGAACACCGAGCCGTCGACGTTGCCGGCGTACAGCCGGAACGCCTGGTCGCCGCTCGCCACCATCACCATCGAACCGGAGCCCGGTCCGGCCGCCTCCAGTTCGTCGGTGATCGCCGCGATCGCGGCCGGCAGGGACTCGTCCCGATAGAAGTAGGCGGGCTCGCGCCGCTCGGCGTTCCAGGCCGCCAGGCCGGCGTCATCCGTCACCAAGTCGTCGCTCTGCGTGTCCGTCCCGGAGTGGAGCGGGGGTGCGGACTGGGTCGGCAGTTCGCTGACGTCGAGCGTCGTGCCGGTGGCACCGGCCGCGGCGGTGAGGGCGTCGACAGTGAGCGGGTGGCCTCGCCGCTTGGCCTTCTGCGCGGTGTCGACCAGGCGGCGGCGGTGGTCGTCGGTGACCGTGGTGGTGCCGAAGGCCGCGTGGACCAGCGTGTCCAGGGACCCGGCGGTGAAACGGCTCAACGTGCTGCCGTTCCGGCGCTCGATCACCTCGGCGAGCCTGCGCAGCGAGACCAGCACGGACAGGTCGCGGTTGCCGCTGCGCAGGGCCGCGTAGAGGCGGTCGTGGACGCTCACCACGTCGACGGTCCGCAGCAGCTGTGTCTGGTCCAGCGGGGGCGGGCCGCCCACCCGCCGGCCCGGTGCGAGCAGACCGCGACGCGAACGGATCTGGAACGTGAGCGTGGCCTGCTGCTCCAGGGAGAGCGGGGGGAACGACGTCACGAGCGGGGTGGTCTCGGCGGCGCTGACGTCGCTCTCGTCGGTGATCCACTGCAGCGGGAGCCACTGGTCCCGCAGCTCCGCGTTGAGCGGCCGGAACTCCGCGTCCGTCGGGACGTCGAAGTTCTTCGCGTATTCGCGGGCGGCGTTGACCAGGAACTCGGGACCGGACAGCGTGGAGCTGGCGTCGATGACGTTCTGGAACTGGAACAGCTTGGTGGCGTGCCGCCCCGTCCAGGAGGTGTAGTCCTCCTCGGGTGCCATGGCCGGCACCTCGGGGTGGGGCAGTTGGGCGAGCACCTGTTCCAGGTACGCGGAGCGGGGCGGCGTGACGATCAGGTTGTTGTTGTAGTCGCCGCGGGCGTACCGGTAGCGGGCGACGCTCTCGATCTGGGCGGTGGTGGTGGTGCCGAGCGGCAGCCCCGCCTCGTGCAGATGGCCGCGGAGCCTCTCGAAGACGGCGTGGTCCCGCAGCATGGGCGCCATGAGCGGCAGGTTGGGGCCGTCCACCGCCATCCGCAGGGGGGACGTGGGCAGGGTGAAGTCGCCGGGGGCGATGTCGACGTCCATGTACGCACCACCGTGGAGCCACAGCAGTGAGTAGCGGATCACGTCGCTGGCCGAGCTGTACGCGCCGCGGGAGAAGGCGAACCCGGCGTATGCGCGCACCTTGTCGCCCACCGCTTCCGGGAGACGGTCGTAGAGCGTCGCGTCATCGATGCTCCGGACGGCGATGGCGGACAGCCCGCCGGTGAGCAGCGGGCCGTTGGCCGCCTGGGCGGAGGCGTCGAGCCAGAGATTCACCGTCCAGCCGGAGCCTTCTGCCCGCGCGACCCAGGTGCGCAGGTTCTCCAGCGTGGCGTCCTCCATCCGGCCGCCGACCCAGATGAAGTGCAGGTCCTGCGGGACGGTGGCGAGCGTGCCGTGGGTGCCACCCACCGTCAGCTCGCGCGGCATCCCCGCGAAGGTGAGGGCCGCCAGAGAACCCCAGTTGTCGGCCGTGGCCATGGCGTCGAGCCGCTGCTGCAACGTGCCCGAGGAGTGCGGCGCGCTCTGCGTCACCGGCAGCGGCGCGTTGATCACCGCCGGCGGCACCAGGACGGGCGCCTCGTCGGTCTGCTGCGTGACGGTGTCGTCGGACGAGGAGGCGGCGTGCGACGGGTGGAACACCTGGAACGCGCCCCGGTTGCCGTCGGCGTCCGGGTGGACGAGGAAGCTGAAGTCCTTCTTGCCCGGGATGGCGTTCAGCACCGTGGTGGGCGCCGCGACCTTCATCCCGGTCTCGTCCGCCACCGTCTGCGCGACCGACCTGCCGTACTCGTCCACGGCGCCCGCCTCACAGGCGGCCAGCACCAGCCAGGCGTTCTTCCCGGCACGCCGCTTGAGCTCCAGGATGCTGTGGCGCCGGTTGACGACGGACCTGGCGAACTCCTTCGGGGCGACGTGCACCGGCTCGCCGTTGACCGGAACGGTCAGCCAGCCCTTCTTGCCGTGCAGCAGGAGCAGGTACAGGTCGTCCTCGGGCTGCCACGGCACGGGGGCGAGGTCGGTCGACAACACGGTGTATTTGTCGCCCTGCTGACGGGCGGGGTCGAAGTGCGCGAAGTGCCGGTTGCGCAGGTCGAGATCGGTGTGGACGAGCAGCCGCTCGGCCTCCTCCTCCGGGGTGTGGAAGGAGCGGCCCGTGCTGATGTCGGTGCCGGGCTTGAGGATCACCCGGTTGTTGATGTCGGCGACGTCGATCTGTACCTGGCCCGCCGAGCGCAGATTGCCGGGGTCGGCGTTCTGCTGCGGTGCGGACCCGGATTCACCGTCGGCGAACCAATCCCGCACCGCCGGGTGCAGACGCTCGCGGGGCGAGTTCACCGTCCGCGGGTCGTGGAACGCCGCGTACGCCTCGGCGAACCACTCGTCGGGCGTGGAGAACTGGTAGTTGGACACGGCGTGTTCGCGGGCCGGGGCGTGGTAGCTGACCCACTGGCCGGTGTCGTGGGTGACCTGGTAGATACGCCCGTCGTGGCCCACGTCGGCGATGCCGCCGTCGTCGAGCGTCCACGGCTGTGCCATGGCCGCCTTGAGGTGGCCGACCAGAATCGTCAGCTTCGCCTGCCGCTCCGTGTCGCCGTGCGCCAGCTTCCCGGGGATCGACTCGATCGCCTGAAGGTCCGGGCCGTTGCTCGCGTCGTGCCGCTGGATGAGCCCCGTCAGGTCGCGGACCAGCTGCTCGTCGCCCTCGATACCCACCTTGTCGAGGAAGGCCACGGCGACGGCCCTGAGCGTCTTCGGCGTGCCGTGCGTCCGCCAGCCGCCGAACTCCTCCTTGTCGGCGTGGCGGATTTCCCATCCGACGCCGAGCTCGACGGCGTGCCCCAGCTCGTGCCGGAGCGTCCACGCGATGAGGCTGCCCTGCGCCAGGGCGTCGGAGACGCCGCCCATGACGTGCCGGGGCGGTCCGATGAGCCCCAGCGCCTCGGCGGTGGTCAGGCCCGGGTAGCCCAGGAGCGATACCCGGTCCATCACCTTCCGCTGCACCGCGCCCTCACGGCTGAGGAGCGGGTAGAGCCAGCCGGGCATGCCGAACGGCCGGCTCACCAGGATGGTCTTGGTGCTCACGTGGTACGAGGAGGCGGCGGAGGCGCCGCTCGTGTCGAGCACGATGCGCTGGAGGTACGGGTTGTCCGCCACGTGGGCACGGGGGACCGTGCCGAGCAGGTCCGCCAGCACCTTCAGCTCCGCGAGGGTGAAGTGGGCGCCGCCGGGCTCCAGCGGACCGATCTCGACGCCGAACCGCTCGGACAGCTCCCGTTCGCGTGCGATCGCCGCTTCGTCCGACAGCCAGGAGCCGATCGTCGTGCGGGAGCCCTGCGCACCGGGCTGGGACAGCAGAGCGCCCTGCGGGAAGTGCTGCGGGACGTACAGCTCCCACTCGTCGGTGGCGAGGTCGAAGTCCATCCCCACGGGCGCGTCGGTGAACTGCGAGGGCCCGCTCGCCTCGCGGATGAGGCGGTCGATATCCGATTCGACGGCCCCCAGGGACGGCGCATGGTTCTCCGGCAGGAGGACCATCAGTCCGATGGCGACATCGGGGTTCTCGTCCAGCAGTCCGGCGTTCAGGAGACCGTCGTAGGTGGCCGCCGCCCACTCCGGCGACACCGACCCGGGATCGTTCTGCCAGTCGGCCAGGCCCTTGCGCGCCTCCGCCACCATCTCGCGGGAGAACTGCTCCATCGTGTGCTCGATGAGGGTGTCGAGCCAGTCCCGCTGGGTCTCGTCCACCTCGCGCATCGAGCGGTGGATCCCGCGTTGCGGGCAGGGAAAGTCGCAGGCGAACGGGTCGGTGAGGACGATGACGGCCTTGTCCGCCGGGAAGAGGAAGGAGTCGAGGCTGATCCAGCTGCTCGGCGACGCCTGGTGGTCCGCGGTGATCTGCGCGGCGACCTGCTCCAGCGGCCCCTCCAGTCGCAGCTGCGGCTCGCTCTCCGTCACCCCGATCGCGGCCAGGAACTCCTGCTCCGGCAGGGCTCCGAGGCCCAGGGCCGGGTCCAGCACCATGAAGGCGGTGGTGCCGTCGTCCAACGCGGCGCGGACGCCGGAGACGATGTGGTAGTGCCACTGCACCAGGCCCGGCTCGGCGACGCCGGAGCCCGCGGCGTTCAGGGAACGCACGTTCAGCAGCGGATGCGCGCGGGCAACGGTGATCTTCTGGACGGGCGCGCCCCACTGCTGGAGCTTCATCGCCGCCAAGTGGGCCCGCAGGTAGCAGCCGCCCTCCGGATGGCCGTTCGGCATCGGCAGCTGCCCCATGGTGGGATGCAGGTACTGCAGCGACTCCAGCTCCGTGTACCAGGCGTGGACCTGGGCGAGGGGGACCGGCTGGGTGTTCACCACGTCGCCGAGCACATGGCCGACGGCCTGTGCGAGCTCCGGGGTGGGGGAGAGGCCCTGGAGCGTGTCGCGCAGGCTCGTATCGAACAGCTCCGCGAACGCGTCCTCGACCACCCACACCTTGCGCAGGTCCCGCCCGAGGCCGTTGAGCTGCCCCAGGGCGTCCCAGTAGGCGTCGTACCGGCCGTTCCGGGCGCTCTCCAGCAGGACGTACAGCCGGTGGGCGAACGCCTGCGCCTGCGGGAGGCGCTGGGGCCGCACGCCCTCGGCGACATGGCGTACGTCGATGTCCCACCCGTCCTGCGGGGACCGCGGCCCGTAGAAGTGCTGGAGGAAGGCCAGGACGGACTCGGTGCCGAGCAGACCGGAGAGCTGGTAGGAGTACAGCGCCACGGGCAGGGGGAACCCGTTGCGCTCGAAGAAGGCGCGGTCGAAGGCGTCGGCGGCCTGGGCCCCGGCCGGTGCCGCGTGGCTCTCCAGGAACTGCTGGAGCTGCACGGGGTCCACGCGATCCCCGAACAGGAACTGCGTCACCTCGTCCGCGAGCTGCTCCTCGGCCTGGAACATCACCGGATCGTCGTTCCTGTACGCAAGGATGAGCTGCTCGTCCAGCACCGCGTCCGAGCCGGACCACGGGGGGGACGACTGCGACGCCGGGACGGTGAGGGTGGTGAGTCCGGTGGACGTGAGCGGTCCGGCCTCGTGGTGTTCCTTCCCCGCAAGATCCTGCTGCGCCACGGCGGGTTCGCCGGTACCGGTGCGCTCCGCCGGATGCTGTGACGTCTTCGGGGCGCTGTCGTACTCCTCCAGCCAGGAAGCGGAGAGGTCGTGCGGCGCCCACAGACCGCGGTATGCGGAGAAGAAGTCCTGGTGGTGCGCGGAGGCGAGCTGCACAAGGGTGGTTTCGTCGGCCGGACGGTCCTCCGCGAGCGTGGTGTACGCGTCGGCGGCGGCGTGCAGAGCGGCCGGGGTCTCCGCCTCGAAGCGGAAGTGGTCGGGGAGTGCGCTCTCCAGCTGCCGGATCCGGCGCTTCCAGTCCAGCACGCCGGCGAACATGTCCTCCGTACCGGGCAACCGGCCGAAGGAGGCGGTGAAGGCTTCCGCGGCACGCTTGCGGAAGTCGGCGCCGACCCGCGCGATCGCCTCGTCCGTCAGCTCCTGCCCGGGGTGGTGGGCCTGCCAGTCCGTGAGCTGTGCGGTGAAGGACCGGTCGGCCGCCTCCCGCGCGGACACCCTGGCGACGACGGCCGTCAGCTGCGCCCGCAGCGGTTCGCCGCCGACCAGCTTCTCGTACGTGGCATCCCACGCGTCGAGGGCCTTTGCGGACCAGCCGCGGGTGGAGATCTTGTCGAACGCGGTGCTTACGGCCGCCGCGACGGAGCCCTGGACCACCGACACGGCCAGGGCCGGTGCCGTGTCCGGCACGGAGTCGGAGAAGTGCCCCAGCAGTTCCTTCGCCAGGCCGGCCGGCGTGCTCAGCGCCGAGGCCGCGGTCGCGACCTCCTTCAGCGACGTCAGGACCACGGCCTCGCGCGCGATCTGCGTGATCAGCTGCGCGGGCACCTTCGCCAGCACGGACGTGAACTGCTCGTCCCACCGCTCCAGCGCCCCGGGGTTCTCCCCACGCGCCACCGAGGTGAGGCCGGACACCGGGGGGAACGCCTCGTCGAGCGCGGCGTACATCCGGTCGCGCACCACCCCCAGACCGGCCCGGGAGAGGACGTGCCCCTTCGCGTCGAAGCGCTCCAGGAAGTCTTTCTGCGGCCCCGTCAGGTGCGCGGCGAGCTGCTGCGTGGCGGCGGTGAACTGCTCGTCCGCGCGGTTGCGCTGCGACGCGCGGAACGCCCGCCGGTCCAGGGCGGAAGACAGCCCGTCGAGCAGCGTGTGCAGCTGTGCGTTGCCCCGCTGTACGTTCTCGGACAGGCGCTCGCCCCGGAGGTCCTCAACCGTCGCGAACGCGGCACGGATGTGCTTGTCGAGCCTCTTCTCGAAGAGGGCCCACTCCTCCGTCGCGACCTGCTGCACGAGCTGTTCGTCGAGGACGAAGGCGGGGGAAGCGGCGCCGGTACCGGGCAGGTGGCCGTTGCTCCAGGAGGTGACGGCGCGCTGGAAGGCGGCGCGGCCTTCCGCCAGGGCGGCCTGGTGCGCGGCCTCAAGGTCCGGCCGGCCCTGCAGCACATCGAGCTGGCGCGGCAGCGACTCCCGCAGATCCTGGGAGGCGTCGGACTCCAGCTTCCGGATGCGGGACGCCTGGTCGCTCAGCTGCTCCAACTGCTCCGGCGACAGGGCGTGCCCCTCCTCCTGCGCCCAGGTCTCGACGGTCTCCCGGACCTGCTCGCGGTAGGCCGCGTCGCGGGCCGCCTGGTCGATCAGGTCCTCGTACTTCTCCTGCAGGCGCTGCTCGGCCTTCCGCATCAGGGGCACCCGCCAGTCGTCGTGCCCGACGTGCGAGGGGACGGGGGTGAAGGCCGTGGTGTCCTCGCCGAGCAGGGCCGGGTCCTCCCGGTACCGGGCGCCTTCCCGGAGCAGGGACATCTGCTCGGCGTACTGCTGCTTGACCGCCGCCAGCGAGCCGGGGTCACGCTCCAGGGCCTTGAGCGCCTGCGCCTTGCTGTGGGACTGCTCGGCCTGGTACCAGGCGACGGTCTCCTCGCTCCAGACACGCGTGTCCGCCTGGAAGCCGTAGGAGCCGAAGTACGACCTCAGCTTGTGGGTCAGCTCCGCCATGGGGACGGCGTTGTCGGTCAGGTGCAGCGCCTTGGCCCGGAACGCCTTGGTGATCGCGGGCGACAGCTCCTGAGCCCGCTCCTCGGGCGTCTGCGCGGTACGGATCTCGATGTACTCCAGCTCCATCCGAGCCAGCTTGCCGTCGTACCACTCCCAGACCTGGCCGTCCCAGTGGGCCTGGTGGCCGCTGAGGTCGTTGTTCCACAGCATGTGAGGGATCAGGCCGGGCCGGGGAGTGAGCGGCCCCTGCTTCAGCACGGAGCGGAACTCGCTCTTGAGGTCCTCCCGGACCTGCCAGTTCTCGTACGCCTGCTGGTACTTGTCGCGCACCTGCTGCGCGGCGTGTTCGGCCGCCTGGGTGTCGGACTGCCCGTCCTGGGTGACGGCCCGGACGAAGTGGCCGGAGAACTCGTTCTTGAGACGGGAGGCCGCCGCCGAACTGTCGAAGGCGGAGTGCGTCCGGCCGGACTCCAGCTGGGAGTAGTACTTCCAGGAGCGGCTCACGGCGGGCTCGGCGGTCTGCTGCGTGCCCGCCTTCTGCGGCACCTGCTCCTGACCGGGGGACTGCTTCAGGGAGACGTCCGAGGCGTTCCGGTCCGTGCCGGTGAGCACCGGGGCGTCGAGCTTCACGGTGATCTGCTGCTGACCCTGGGGCCGTTCCTGAGTCGGGAGCTGCTGGTCCTTGGCCGGGGGGTGTTCCTTGGTCTGCGGCAGTTCCTTGGTCTGCGGCAGTTCCTGGGTCTGGAGCTGCTGGTCCTTCCCGGCCTGCTCCTGCGCGGCGTGCTGCTGCGCCCCGGCGTGGTCCTGGAGCTTCTCCGGCTCCAGGTGGTCCTGCGTGGTTCCCCGGGTGCCTGCACCGTCCCGGCCCGTGCCGGCGACGGCCGGGTCGTTGGCCGGAGCTCCCGGCTTCGTCGCGGGGGCCTCCTCCGTGGCCCCGTGCTGCTCCAGCTTCTTCATCGCCTGGAGCTGATGCGTGGCCTCGGCCTTCTCGACGCCCTTCTGGAACGCGTCGGAGGTGTTCTTCTCGGTCGCCAGCCACGACGTGAGATCGGTGGCGGAGGGGTTGGCGAAGTGGTCGTGGAGGGTCACCCAGTCGTCCCGGAAGGCGGGTATGACGTCGGTGCTTCCGTGCCAGCCCGGGGTGGGGGAGTTGTCGAAGGCCGAGTGGTCGCCGAACTTGCTCTCGAAGACCTCGCCCGCCTCGAAGGCCGCGTCCTGCCGGAAGGCGTCCTGGTCGAGGTGCGCATAGCGGTTGTCGAAGAGCTTGTCGGCTTCGTTGCGCCACTCGCGGAACGCGGGGTCCAGGTCACCGCCGAGCATCATGTGCTTGCCGGTGCGCAGGTCGCCGAGGTGTTTCTCGGCGAGCTGCTCGATCTTCGCGGCCAGTTCGTCCGCGACACGCTCCAGCGTGGTCTCGTGGTGGAGGAGAGAGTTCTCGATGGCGTTCCGCGTCTTCGTGACGTGTGCGTCGACCTCGACGTGGTACTTCACGCGGTTGGCGAGCGCCCGTTCGTCCACCATCAGGCCGACGGCGTTCCGGCTCTTCTGCGCCGCGTTGTCGACGGCGGTGTGCCACGTCCCCTTCTCCTTGGGGAGGTGCGAGAACGCGTCGTTCACGGCGGCCGAGAGGTCCTTCTTGAGGCTCTCCCACGCCTTGGCGAAGGGCGCGTCGGCGGTGTTGATGTCGTGCCAGAGAGCGGCGTCCTCCAGCTTCTGCTCGATGCCGGGGAACACCTCCTGCTCCAGCCGGAGATGTTCGCGCAGCCGGGTGGCGGTGCTGTGCAGTGCCTGGTCGGTGGCGTGCGGCCCGTCCAGCCCGTCCGCGTGCAACTGCCGCATGTCCTGGTAGGTGTCCAGCAGCTGGTTGCGGACGCCGTGACGCCAGCTCTCCCGGCCGCCGTCGTTGCGGAAGGTGTCGTCGGCGATGTCCGTGCCGCGCTGGGCGGCGGTGGCATCGTCGTAGTAGTCCTTCATGAACGCGTCGGTACGCGCCTCCACCTCCTTCGCGAAGGCGAGACGGTCGGCGGGGTCGCCCAGCTCGTGGAGATCGGCCGGCGACAGTTCCTTGCCGCCCGCGGCCTCCTGCTTGGCTTGGAGCTCCGCGGTGTACTTGGACTTGACGAGGTCGACGAGGTCCTTGGGGAGCGGCTTCTGCTGGTACGCCGTACCGGAAAGGTGGTCGTCGAACGCCTTGGTGACCTGCGGATCGGGGGCCGCCCCGCGGGCCCGCGCATCGAAGCGCTCGGGCAGGCTGTCGATGAGCTGCTTGTGGACGTCGGACCAGGAGTGGATCAGGGACTCCGGCTCGACGACCTTGCCGGGCTCGGGCGCCTTGGTGAGCTTCTTGAACTCGGCGTGGAGGTCGGCCGTGACGTCGTCCAGGACGGCCTTGACGTCCGCGGCGACCGGCTTGTACTCGGGGAGCCCGGCCAGCTCACGGAAGTCGCCCGTCTCCTTCGCCTTCGCGAGGACGGCCTTGTCCACCTTCGCCTGACCGGTCGCCATGACCCGCTGGTCCAGTGGCTTCCAGTTGGCCGCGGCCTTCTCCACATCGGAGGAGAGCTTCGACAGATGGATGTTCCGCTCCTCGGACACCTCCAGAACGTGCTGGTAGTGGCCGACGAGCCGCTCCTTGGCCACGGCGTGCTGCGCTGCCAGAGCGGGGTGCTGGTAGGGCGAGTCGCTCGCCCTCGGGGGCGTCCAGTCGCTGCCGTGGAGGCGGCCTTCCGCGTAGACCTTGTCGAACCCGGACAGCCACTCGTGCCGGAAGTCCGCCTTCATCTGCTCCGCCACGGCGGGGTCGATGCCGTGCTGTCCGTCGGTGAGATCGCGCCATGCCTGCTCGGCTTCGGCGCTCACCTTCGGCAGGTGGTCGGCGGTCTGCGCCAGCTCGGGTGCCGAGTTCCTGATGTCGGTCAGCGACTTGTCGAGCTGGGTCACCGCGTCGTTGACGTGCGTGGCGGAGTAGCCGGTGGTGCCGAGCCCCTTGCGGACGTCGGCCACCGCGTCCTTCGCGAGGTCGTCCAGCCGGGACTTCACCCAGTCGCCCTGCCCGCCGAGGTCGTTCGCGTGCCGCAGGGACGTGGGGCGGTGAGGATCCAACAGTTCGTTGATCTTGGTCTCGAACTGGAAGCGATCGGCGATGCTGTGGTCCAGCTTGGACAGCGCGGACGCCGTATCGGCCGAGAGGTCCGGCGTCCTGGTGCCCACCGGCTTGCTCTTGATGTCGGCGAGCAGCTGCTCCGCGTCGTTCTTGAGCGAGGCGTGGACGCTGTTGGTGTGCTGCATCCGGCCGGCGGAGCCGTGCCCGAGATCCTTGTGGGAGGCGTGCAGCAGCGTCTCGTCGAGGACGGTCGGCAGCTCCGACACGAAGTGCCGGATGTCCTCCGCCGCCTGCAACTCGGATTCGAGCTGCTTGACGATGGTGTCGTGCTCGGCGCCCCACTTCTTGAGCACCTTGTCCTCGGCGGCCTTGATCTCCTTGCCGCTGAGCTTGGGCGTGAGCTTCTTCGGCAGCGGCTTGTGGAGCGTCCTGGCGCCTTCCTCCCCGGCCATCTTCGAGAAGTGGTTCCGGGCGCCCTCGTGGTAACGGTCGCCGAGGGCCTTCAGGTCGCTGTCGGACCAACTGGGGTCGGTGTCCCGGGCCACGGCCAGCTTGTTGTCGATGTCCTTGTGCGTCTGACCCAGAATGTCGTCGAACGCGTTCTTCCGGATGGTCTCGTCGACGATGCCGCGCTTGATGTCGTCGGCCATCGTGGCGAACTGGTCCCGTGCGTCGGGGACCTGCCAGTGCGGCTTCTCCTTCAGCGGCCCGGAGGAGGCATCCGCGGCCTTCTCAAGGCTGGCGCGGTACTCCTTGGCGGCGGAGGCGGCGAACTCCTCGTCGAGGCCGCGCCATTCCCCCCGCGCCTTGTTCACAAGGCCGTCGATCTGATGCTCGAACTCCTCCTCCAGGCGGTACAGCTTGGCGCGCCCGCGGTAGGTGTCGTTCATCTTGTTCAGCTCGTGCTGCCACTGCTTCTCGGCCTTGGTGACCTGGGCCGTGGTGACATCCGCGTTGTCGCGGAGCTTTCCGAAGATCTGCTCGTGCTGGGCGCGCAGCTCGTCCACGGCCTTGTCGAAGACCGTCTGCCGCTCGGCGGTGTCCAGGTCCCGCAGGGCCTTGGACGTGTTGGCGGTCTTGGTGAACTGCTTCTGCGCCTTCTCCAGCCCTGCGTGGAGGTGTTCCTGCGACGCCAGTTCCTTGACCTGATCCGCCGCGTGCAGCTTGTCGGCGAAGTCCTTCTTCACCGAGCCGCGCACGTCATCCCACGTGGCCTGCTTCCTGGCCGCCGAGAACTTCTCCGTGAGCTCCTTGACGGCGGACGGCTTCTCCGCCTGCTCCTTGGCGGCGTTGGTGGGGGCGGCGTCGTTCCCGACGTCGTGCTTCGGGGCGGACGCGGCGTGCCCCTCGCCGGGGGCGCCCGACTCCGACGCGTGTGTGGCGGTCCGGTGCTCGGCGGTGACCTTCTTCTCGCCCTCGGCCCCCACCTTGTGGTCCTCGGCGGCCTTCTTGTCGGAGGACGCGGAGGTGTGCTCGGTGTTCTCGGCGGAGGCGTTCGTCTCGGCCTTCGTCTCGGCCTTCGTTTCTGCCTTGCTCTCCGCCTTCGTTTCTGCCTTGCTCTCCGCCTTCGTCTCGGCCTTCGTTTCCGTCTTCGTCTCGGCCTTCGTCGGCGCGTGCTCGCCGGTCTTGTCGGCGGCGGTGCCCTTCGACGAGGTGTTCGTCGTCGAGGTCCCGGACTGCGTCTCCTTGGTGGAGGCGGACGCCTTACCCGTGTCCTTCACGGTGTCCTTCGCCACGGCCGATTCCTTCGCCGCCGAGTCCTGAGCGTGCTGCTTCTGGGCGGACGCGCTCTGGTTCTGCTTCTCGGCCGCGCCGGTGTGGGTCTGCTCCGTCTTGGCGGCACCGTTGGTGGTCTCGGTCTTGGTGGCGCCGGCGTTTTCCGTCTTCGCACCGCCGCTGTGGGTGGCCTCCGTCTTCGCGGTGCCCCCGGTGACGTTCTCGGACTTGGCGGTGCCCCCGGTGACGTTCTCGGACTTGGCGGTGCCCCCGTTGACGTGCTCCGTCTTCGCCTGCTGGACCACGGGCGTCTCGTGGGTGCCCTTCTGGGCCTGCCCTCCCACCGAGACGGCCTCGTCCCCGGCCTTCACCGATGTGCCCTCGGAGCCGGTGTGCTGCTGGTGAGTGCCCTCCTGGCCGACGCTCTTGTCGGTGGTGTTGCTCTTCCCGGCGGTCTTCTCGGGGGCGTGGTCGATCTGCTCCGAGGTCTTGTTGTTCGTCGGGGAGTGGGCGGTGTCCTCCGCCTTGGCCGGGGTGCCCTGCGACGGCGACTTCTGGCTCTGGTTGTTCGGGGCGTGCTCGTTCGCCGACGGGTGCGTACCGGGCTGCTTGTTGGCCGTCGGTGTGCCGGTGGTCTCGCCCGACGAGGACGGATGGGCCGTCTCGTTCGGGGTGGACGTCTTGGACGTGGCCGGGGCGTGCTGCTGGCTGACGGACGTCGAGGTCTCGGCGTGGGTCTGGTTCAGGGAGCCCGGCGTCTTGTGGGGCGCCGTTCCGCCGCTGACCGAGGTGTTGGGGTGCGTGACGTTCGGGGTGGGGCGCCCCGGCTCGACCGGTGTCTTGCCGCCGACGATGCCTCCGTCGGTCTTGGCGGGGACCCCCTTCGGCCCGTTCGTGAAGGTTTCGCCGGGCCCGCCCTTGCCGGGTGTGGCCCCGTTCGGCACGAACGGCGTGTTCTCCGCGTGGCCGGTGATGCCCTTCGCGCCGCCGCCGGCCGGCGTCATCGAGCCGGGCGACTTGATCGTCGGGGTGGCGCCCCCGGTGAGGCCGCCTGTGGGCGCGCCACCGATCCCGCCGCCGTTGGGCGTGGTCATCTCGGCGGGCTTGATGTCGGGGGACTTGATCGTTGAGCCGCCGTGGGTGAGGTCGCTCAGCCCCTTCTTCGCCATCCCGATGCCCTTGATGCCCGGGCCGAGGAGGCTGCCGGCGCCCGCGAGGCCCATGTTGATGGCCTCGCTCTTCCACCATTCGCCGCTCCCGAAGTCGGGCATGGCGGTGCCGGTCACGGCCGAGGCGAACGCCTGCGCGGCGATGTCGAAGCCGAGCTGGGCAGCGGCCTGGATGGCCACGTCGGTGGCGACGCCCGCGGCGAAGACCGCCGCCGCGGCGGCGCCCTCGATGACCGCGCCCATGGCCTCCAGCACCGCGGTCATCGCCGCGACGACCGCCGACAGCGGCAGCAGCACCGCCAGGGCGACGGCGGCGACCGCCGGCAGGATGAATTCGATCAGCGCCTTGATCGATTCCATCTCCGCGGCGTGCAGCTCCTGCGCCTGCAAGTTCTTGATGTAGTCGCCGAACGCGTTGATGTTGTTGCCCATTTGCCGGGCGTCGTCCACGGCGATCTGGATGCGCTGGTTGTGCAGGGTGTTCCAGGAGTCCTGGACGACGTTGTTGGCGTCGCCGCTCCACTGCATCCCGTGGACGGCCGCGTCCATGGTCGACATTTCCTCCCACAGCAGGTCGCTGAAGTCGATCCACGCGTTGCCGAGCGCGTAGATGCTGTCGGTGACAGTCGGATCGGGTTCGTACATGGCGACATCACCTGTGGGACGGAGTGAACGGAGTGGGGGAGGGGCGGCGGTGTCCCCGGAGTGCCGGGAGCACCGCCGGTGGTGCGAAGGGTGGAGCGGGTGCCGTGGCGCGGTGGCCGGGGCGGCGGGAGCGTCAGCCGTAGTTCTCGGCGATCGCGGTCACGGACGGGTCGCTGATGCTCTGCGGCGAGGTGCTGCCGCCCCCGTCGCCGGAATCCGCGTTGATCTGGTTCTTGAACTCGGTGAATTCCTTGACGATGTTGTCCTCGGCCCGGAGGTAGTTGTTGCCCGCGGCGCCCAGCGAGAAGGCGATGCGCGGCAGGATGGCGTTCTGCGCGCTCGCGTCGTCGCCCTGCTTGCCGAACAGGTCGGTCATGCAGGCGTCCCAGCGCTCGTAGAACGCCTCGACCTCGTCCTTCGTCCGGCCCGCCCAGGCGAGCTTCAGCCCGCCCATCACGGCATTGATCGTCGAGATCTGGGAGACGAGGTTCTCGACCAGCCCGCCGGTGCCGTCGGTACCGCCGAGCTGGGAGCTGAAGATCCGCAGAAGCTGGGCGTCGACATTGATCTGGGCGTTGTTGGCGCCACGGGCGCCGTAGACGGGCGCCTTCGTCGGGTCGAGGTCGATGGGGTCGGGCTGCTGCTGGGGGCTCACCGGTGCTCCTGGAGGGGGTGGGGAGCACACTCCGGGCCGGGGCGGGCGATGCGGGTGGCTCCCTCGCTGGCGTGGTCCTGACGCCCGGCATCGCCGCCGCACCGGAAGGCCGGGCGGCCCGTCGCGCGACGGCGTCCGCGGTCCGCGAGGCTAGTGCGTCTTGTGGAAGTTGTTGGTGTTGGTCTCCTCGACCTGCCGGTACTCCTCGTACGCGGAGTGCAGCCGGGTCGACATGTCGCGGAGCAGTTCGACGAGGACGGTCATGTTGTCGCCGAACTCACGCTGGAGATTGCCGAAGGTCGCGCCCGACGGGCTCTGCCAGACGCCCTCGGCGAGGTTGAGGACCTGCTTCACGAGCATCACGTCGTTCTCGATGCTGGCGGTGCAGCCCTTCACCGTGGACATGGCGTCGTGAAGGTGCTCCAGTTCGACGCGGAACTCGGTCTGGGTCAGGGTATGAGAGGCCACCCTGCGACCCTAGCGGCGGCCGCCGGACCCGGGATACGCCCCAATTCTCCGACAGGCGCGGTGTCTCTGAACGGGGACCTCCCCCAGGACCGCCGCCGTCGGCGTCTCTCTGAACTGGGACCTGGCAGGCCGCCGCCGCATCCGATGGGATGAGGTGGGATTGACCGGACCCTACCCGAGCGAACCCGGTGGAAGGCAGCGATGGCAGTAGACCCGAAGAACTCACGGCACGGCCCGCCCAGGGAGGACGACAAGGACGGGCCGCCGCAAGCGGATCCGCACCAGGACGACGGGAAGTCGGACGAACAGAAAGAGAAGGAGAAGCTGGAAGGGCAGATCGTCCCCTCGTACCAGCAGCCTCCCACCCTGTCGATGATCTGGGGTGATGCGCCGCCCATCACCACCTACCTGCCGAAGGGCGGCGGCGGGGGCGGTGGCGACAACCAGTCCGCGGGCATCCACCCGGCGATCAACGTCGGCGTCGGCACCATCGTCAATGCCATGCAGACGATGCTGGAGTCGTCCCGGCGCTCGGTCGACAACTACCAGACGCTGAAGGCGATCGTCTACACGGCCTCGACCGATAACGCCACGTTCGGCCAGCAGGCGACGCACAAGGACGACTGGGGCAAGCTCGACGGCAGCGCCACACACGCCAAGCAGAGTTCCCAAGGCGTGGGTCCCAACTACGCCAAGCACAACGGCGGCAACGAACCGGACGAGCAGGTGCAGGACGCCGCCAAGGCATACGCCGCAGCGATGGTCCCGAAGATGAACCAGGTGCTGGCGGAGTGCGCCAACGCCATCGAGCTGGCGGGTCAGTTCATCGTCCGGCTGGACCGCGCGGGCACCTACTACGCCAACGCCGACCACGCGTCCGTCTTCCCCGAGCCGCGGGGCAAGCCGATCGCGGAGTGACCGCCGCCCACCGGGCCCGGACGGCACACAAAGGGCCGGGGCACCGTGTTCCGTGAAACGGTGCCCCGGCCCCTTGCCGTCGTGCGGCGCCGGTCAGAGCGTCTGCACCGGCGGGATGTCCTCCGGCAACAGCGTCACCAGGTTCTTCGTCTCCGCCTCGGCGTCCGCCTCGTCCGACGTCGCGGACGTCAGCAGTGCGGAGTCCGCCAACCGCGCCGCATGACGTTCCGTCATCCGCTGGAAGAGCTGACGGGCGGTACGGCCGTTGCCGAACCGGTCGTCGCGTTCGACGCCCGCGAAGTACGTGGCCAGCGCCTCCGTCGTCGCGTCGCCCATCTCGTAGCGGTGCTGCTCGGCCTGCTGCCCCACGATGCCGACGAGCTCGTCCGTGTCGTAGTCGTCGAACAGCAGGGTCCGGGTGAACCGGGAGGCGAGACCGGGGTTGGCGTCGATGAACCGGCCCATCTCGTCGGGGTAGCCGGCCACGATCACCACCACGTCCTCGCGGTGGTCCTCCATCAGCTTCACCAGCGTGGAGATGGCCTCCATACCGAAGTCGTTGCCCTGGCCGTGCGGCACCAGCGCGTACGCCTCGTCGATGAAGAGGACACCGCCGACCGCCTGCCGGAACACCGCGGTGGTCTTCGGCGCGGTGTGGCCGACGTACTCACCGACCAGCGCGCCCCGGTCCGCCTCGACCAGATGACCACGGGTGAGCAGCCCCAGCGCGGCCAGCAGCCGCCCGTAGAGCCGGGCCACCGTCGTCTTACCCGTACCGGCGTTGCCCGCGAACACCAGATGGCGGCTGAGCGGGGGCGGCGGCAGGCCCGCCTCGGTGCGGCGCCGGACCAGCTGCATCAGCTTGACCAGCGTCTCCACGTCCTGCTTGACGCGCTCCAGACCGATCAGGGCCCGGAGTTCGGCCAGCAGGTCCTCCAGCGACTCGGCGGACGCCTCGACGGTCTCGGCGCCCAGGGACGGGCCGGTGCCGGGCGCGCCGCCCGCCGCCAGCGCGCGGGCGCCGGCCGGCGCGGGGCCCGTCGCGGACACCGGCAGGGTGCTGTCCTTCACCGCGTCGACCCGGCACTCCTCGAAGACCGGATCCGCGCCGTCCGCGACCTTCAGGTCCTCGTCGGTGTCACGGACCACGCACCGGCGCACCACCGGCTTCGCGTCCTTGCCGACGTAGAGCGCCGGGAAACCGGTGGCCGAGATGTCGCAGTCGGTCAACAGTCCCGCCGCGCCGTCGGCGATGTACACGCCGTTCTTCGCGGAGCGGGCGATACGCACCCCGCTGACCCGCGGCCGGGCGCCGTTCCACAGCACCAGGGCGCTGCCCTTGCTGTCGGTGATCTCGCAGCTGTCCAGCCAGGCGGTGCTGCGCTCGCCGAGGAACACCCCGGCCGAACGGCTGCCGCGCACCCGGGTGTCCGCCACCAGCGCGCCGGTGTCCGCGGTCACCTCCAGCCCGGTGCCGCAGTCGGTGATCTCGCAGTTGTCGAGCAGCGGACGGTGCGCGGAGGTCAGGCTGATGCCCGTACCGGCGTCCGTCACCAGGCAACGACGCGCCGTCAGGTCGCCGCCGTCCACCGCGATGCCGGACAGCTCGGTCGACTCCACGCGGGTGCCGGTCAGCGTCAGCAGGGCGCGTTCGGTGACCCGCGCGCCGTGCTGGGGGGTGCCGCGCAGCTCACCGTCGCGGACCGTGGCACGGGCGGAGCCCGCCAGGTGCAGGGCGGTGAAGGCACTGTCGGTGACCGCGCAGTCGATCAGCGTCAACTGCGCCTCGTCAGTGGCGAAGGCGCCGTTGGCGCGCGAGCGGGCGAGGCCACCGCCGCGCATCTCGACCTGTGCGGTGCCGCCCGCGGCCAGACCGCTGTCGGCGGAGTCGCCGACGGTGGTGGCGTCCAGCCGCAGCACCGCGCCCTGGGCGGCGAGCACGCCGACGCCCCCGGACTCGTCGACCCGGCAGGAACGCAGCGTCAGCAGCACCGGACCCGCGGCCTGGACGCCCGCGGTGCCGCTCCGGGCGATCTCGCAGTCGTGCAGCAGCACGCCCGCGGTGTTCCCGGACGCCCCGGCATCGCCCTCCGGGCCGCTGCCCGCATCGGTGTCGTCCGGTGCGGGGGCCGGGGTGGTGCCGGTGGCGGAGGAGGTGACGAGAACACCCTGGGCGGCGCCGTCGGTCAGCCGGCAGGAGCGCAGCACCGGCCGGGCGTCGTCCTCGACGGCGAGCGCCGCCTTGGCGGTCCTGGCGATCTCGCAGTCGGTGAAGCTGCCGGTGGCCGGTCCGCGCATCAGAACGCCGTGCCCGGCCGCGGTGTTGACGGTGAGCCCGGTGACGGTGGCGTCCGCGCCGTGCTCCACCAGCAGCGCGGTGCCGCCGGTGTCGGTGACGGTCACCCGCTCCAGCGTCGCCCGGCTGTCCCCGCTCAGGCGTACGGCGGGCCCGCCCGCGTCGTGCACCCGGCAGTCGCGCAGCGTGGGCGCGGCGGTGCCGGTGACCTCGATGCGGCCGCCGGTGATCTCACAGCCGTCGAGGACGGCGGTGCCGCCCGTCACGGCGACCGCGGGCTGATCCGGGTCGATGCCCTGGACCGTGAGCCCGCGGATCTCTCCGGCGCCGCCGAGCACGGTCAGCGGCGTGCCACGGGAGGCCATCAGGCGGACCGTTCCGGCGCCCTGCTCGGCGACGATGCTGATGTCCCGTTCCAGGGTGATGTTCTCGGTGTAGGTGCCGGGTTGGACCGAGAGCACGGTGCCCGGTCCAGCGGCGCGCAACGCCGCGCCGATGGTGCGGTGCCCGCCCCAGCCCCGGGCTCCGACGCGCAGTGCGGCCGCGCCGCTGGACCGCCCGATCATGCCGGAGTGCAGCTGAGCTGGACCGGCCCGGCAGCGTCGTGCGCGTCCTTGGTGGACGACGTGTAGTCGATGCCGGTGTTGAACATCTTGACGGTCACGAAGCCGCCGTCGACCTTGAACGGCCCGCGGGCCAGCCACTTGCCGTGGTTGTTGACCTGGTCGACGTCGAAGCTCCCGGCGGGGGTGCCGCCGCTGTGGTCCGACGCGTAGACCGCGTACTTGGCGGGGTGGCCGCCGACGTAACGGATGTCGGAGCTGCCCGGCACGAAGACCGCGAGGCGGCAGGAGGCGGCGCCCTTGATCTTCGCGTGGTAGTCGAACTTCCACAGCACGTACTGCGTCGCGTCGTACTTCGTCGACGAGCCGGACATCGGGACGGAGAGGTACTGGCCGTTGCAGCCGGAACCGGTGTAGCCGCCGTTCGTGGACTTCAGCCAGCCCGCCTCAGGGCTGAAGTTCGGGTCCTTCGTCCAGATCTTGGCGTCCGCGGACGACGGGCAGCCGTACCCGGCGAGCGCGGTGAACGACGGGACGGACTTCTGCGAAACGGTCTTGCCGCCCTCGCCCTTGGTGGCGGCGGGCGACGGCGGGGTGTGCGTCGAGCCCGTGGTGGGGCTGTCCTCGGCGGGGATGATCCGCTGACCGTCCGGCATCGTCTGCTGCTGGCCGCCGGTGCCGCCCGCGTTGCCGCCGGGGCCGTGGGGGCTGTTGGGGGCCGCCTTGCCGTCCTGGTGGTGGTCGGTGTTGGCGGTGGCGCCCGCCGGGGCGACCTTGTCGGCCTGGTTCTTCTTGTCGCCCGGGCTGTTGAGCGCGCCGATGGCGAGGGCGCCGAGGCTCAGTACGGCGACGACGGCGATGCCGATCGCCACCAGACGCTTGCCGGGCTTGCCCTGTTCGCCGTCGGGGCGGACACCGCCCACGAACGCGGAGACGAAGCCGTGCCGGTCCTCTTCCGGCAGGCGGCCTGGTGCCTCGGCAGCGGGCTGCGGGGGCTTCTCCTGGTCAGCCACGTACTCTCCAATTGTCTTGCCGTAACGGACAGGCGGCACAGAATACCGCCGAGGGGTAAACGGAAAATGTCCGCCAGGAAAATTCATTTCAGCTTGAGCGATTTGTCTTGCGGTGTCATGCGGATTTATTACGCGGCCGTGGCAAAGTATTACGCAATCGTGACCTGGAGTGGGGAACTATGGTGGCGGTGGATCCGTCCCCGGTGCACCTGTACGGGGTTTGACGCTACGTCAACGCTCTGACCTGCGGCCCCGTTGGTTCTGTCACGGATCTCCATCGATCCGTGCACTGTTGATTTTGTCCGGTACATTAAAAGGGCATCGACTCGCTGCCCGGATAGCGTGTCGAGCGGGGGACCTGAGCGTGACGCATTGACCTGAGGACGGGAATACGCATGTCCAATTGTGCGCGAATTGCCATTATCGAGCATCAGAATCTGGTCCGGCACGGACTGGAGAGGGTGCTTTCCCAGAGCCCACGGCTCGACGTGGTCGCCGCGGTGGAGCGTGTGCAGGACTTCCCTTTCGGCACCCCGGGACCCGACGCCATCCTGTACGGCCCGCCCGTGCACGACTGCGCCGCGGAGTCCGAACTGCCCGGACAGACCCTGGCCCGGCTCGTCGCCTGCGCCCCGGTCCTCCTGGTCTCGGACTTCCACCGCCCCTACCGCGTGCTGGAGGCCGTCCGCGCCGGGGTGCTGGGCTGTGTCACCGGACGGGTGGACGACGAGGAGCTGCTGCGCGCCGTCGACACCGTCGCCAGTGGTGGCTTCCATCTCTCCTCGACGCTCGTGCCGCGGCTCCAGGCCGAACTGCAGCAGCCCGGCGGCGCCGAGCCCCGCTCGCTCGCCCGCCGGGAGTTGGAGGCGCTGCGCCTGCTCGCCGAGGGCCTGACCCACAGTCAGATAGGCCGCCGGATGGGCCTGACCGAGGCCACGGTCAGCACGTACGTCAAGCGCATCCGCACCAAGCTCAACGTCGGCAACAAGGCCGACCTGACCCGCACCGCCATCGAGCTGGGCCTGCTGCGCGACCCCGCGGCGGCCGGTGGCGACGGTCCGCCGCTGCCCGCTCCGGGCCGGGCGCTCGGCCCGATGGCCAGCCGCTCCCGCTCCCTGCTGCTCGGCAAGAACTGACGGCGCCACAGGGACATCCGCCGTGCCGGATACCGCCGGCCCGGCACCGGACGGCACCTCCGGCGCACCGTGGTGACGCCGGACGGCGGTCACCACCAACGCCTGGCCGGGGGGGGGGGGGGCCGCGGGCTCCGCCCACGCGGCCCCGCGCCCCCCCCCGACCAGCTCCGCCCCCCCCGGGGCGCGGAGTGACATAGT